>DATAOI010000004.1 GCA_036265815.1 Gemmatimonadales bacterium | reverse complement strand
TGAGCTCCACCGCCAGGCGGAGAGCTACATGCGCCGTCAACCCCCAGGCCATACGCTGCAGGCGACCGCGCTGGTGCACGAGGCTTACCTGCGGCTGGTGGGTCGGACCAAGATCGAGTGGCAGAGCCGGGCGCACTTCTTCGGCGTGGCTGCGAAGGCCATGCGCTCCATCCTGGTGGATCATGCCCGCGCACGGCGGAGGGCGAAGCGCGGCGGGGGTGCGGCCAGGCTGACGCTCAGCCTGGCAGGAGATATCGCCGGCCGCACCCCCGCCGTCGACGTACTCGAGCTGGAGGAGGCGCTCGAGCGTCTAGCCCAGCTCGATCCCGAGAAGGTGCGCGTGGTGGAGCTCCGCTACTTCGGTGGCCTGAGCATCGAAGAAACCGCCGAGGTGCTCGAGGTCTCGCCAGCGACGCTCAAGCGGCAGTGGACCACGGCTCGGGCGTGGCTGCGGCGAGAGCTGAGCCCGCTCCCGGGTTAGGTGTCGAGTGGAGCGGGAGCGCTGGCGCGAGGTCCAGGCAGTGTTCCAGGCGGCTCTGGATCG
This sequence comes from Gemmatimonadales bacterium, assembly GCA_036265815.1. NCBI lineage: Bacteria > Pseudomonadati > Gemmatimonadota > Gemmatimonadia > Gemmatimonadales > Gemmatimonadales bacterium. Next base: position 7,294 of record DATAOI010000004.1, on the reverse strand, counting down.
ACCGCCGGACGAGCGGGCGGCGTTCCTGGACCAGGCGTGCGGCGACGATGCGGAGCTGCGGCAGGAGGTGGAGTCGCTGCTGCGGGCGGCAGCCGACAGCCGATTCATGGAGCCGGCCTCTCCCATTCCTGGCGGTCAAGACACAGTCCCATCAGCGCCGACGAGTCCCGAGCTCCTTGAACGCCTCCAGCGAGGCCTCGGATCGGCCTATCGGGTGGAGCGGGAGCTGGGCGGCGGCGGTATGGCCCGCATCTTCGTGGCCACCGATACCGGCCTCGGCCGCCAGGTCGTCCTCAAGGTGCTGGCCCCGGACGTCGCGGCGGCCGTCAATGCGGGGCGGTTTCACCGTGAAGTCCGTCTCGCCGCCAGCCTGCAGCATCCTCACGTGGTGCCCCTGCACGCCGCCGGCCAGGCCGACGGGCTCCTCTACTACACCATGCCGTTCGTGGCCGGCGAGTCGCTGCAGCAGCGGCTGGACCGCGAGGGACCGCTGCCGGTGGCCGAGGTGGTACGGCTCCTCCGGGAGGTGGCCGACGCCCTGGGCTTCGCCCACCGTCGGGGCATCATTCATCGCGACCTCAAGCCGGCCAACATTCTCCTCTCGGAAGGCCACGCCCTGGTGGCGGACTTCGGCATCGCCAAGGCGTTGGTGGCGTCCAGCAGCATGGGGAGCGGCGGGTCCGACACCTCCACCCTCACATCCACCGGGCTGGTGCTGGGGACGCCGGCGTACATGGCGCCGGAGCAGGCAACGAGCGACCGGACTACAGACCATCGCGCGGACCTCTATGCCCTGGGCTGCCTGGGCTACGAGCTGCTCACGGGCCGCCCTCCCTTCCATGCCACCTCGGTGCGGGCGTTGCTGACCGCCCATATCATCGAGCCGCCGACACCGGTGACGGTGCATCGACGCGACGTGCCGCCCGCACTGGCGAGCCTGATTCTGGGGCTCCTGGCCAAGGACCCGGCAGAGCGGCCCCAGACCGCCAGCGAGGTGCTCGGCGTGCTTGAGGTCGCGGCGGGCCAACCCGTCCCCGCGCAAACCACCCCCGCAGCGCAAACGGCAGCTCAGGAGCGCCGCCAGTCCCCCATCGCGACACGTCGCGCGTTGCTCGGCATGGGCACGGCTCTGGTCGTGGCGGCACTCGGCTACGCGGGTTTCCGGACGATGAGGCCGTCTGCTCCGACGCTGCTCTCGACAGGAGTGTTGAAGGAGCGGGAACAGCTCCTCATCGCTGACTTCGAGGGCCGCGGGCCGGACTCGATGCTCGCCCCCGCGGTGACCGACGCGTTCCGCATCGACCTCACGGGATCGCCCGTCATCACCGTGATGCCGGCCGGCAAGGTGAGCGAGTCCCTGGCGCGCATGCGGCGGCCGGCCGACAGCAGGCTCGACTTGGCCCTCGCCCGCGAGATGGCCGTCCGCGAAGGCGCCAAGGCCGTGCTCACGGGCGAGGTCACCCGGCTCGGCGGCAGCTTTCTGATCTCGGCGCAGCTGGTATCGCCTCCCACCGGCGAGGTCCTCGCCGGCTACCGCGAGACGGCTGCCGACTCGACCCAGGTTATTGCCGCCATCGACCGGCTGTCGGCCCAGCTTCGGGGTCGGATCGGCGAGTCGCTGCGATCGGTGCGCAGCGAACCGCCGCTCACCCAACTGACGACCTCCTCCCTGGCAGCGCTCCACAAGTACATCGAAGGACAAGTGGCTGGTGACGTTCACAACGACCACGTGCGAGCCGTGCCGCTGCTCGAGGAGGCCGTGGCGCTGGACAGCAATTTCGCCACCGCCTGGCGCACTCTCGGCGGCTTTCAGGCTATCCTGGGCAACCGGACCGCGGCGGTGGCCGCGCTGACCAAGGCCCTGCAGCACGAGGATCGGCTGACCGAGCTGGAGCGAGATCACACCCGGGCCATCTACTACTCGTACATCACGGGGGAATTCGATCGCGCGGCCGCCATCTATCGCGACATCAGCCGGCGCTACCCGCAGGACTCGCTCGCCGCGAACAACCTGGCCGTCGCGTACTACGTGCTGCATCAGTACGAGCCTGCGGAATCGATTTGGCGCGCACGGCTCGACACCATCCATCCCTGGACCCCGGGAGTGCCGCTCAATCTCGTGAATGGCCTGGCGGCGCTCGGTAAGCTCAGCGAGGCGCAGCGTCTGGTAGAGAAGACCATGACGCTGTTTCCGCCGGAGGGAAGCATGCTGTGGTATAAGAGTCGCATGGCCGCCCTGCGCGACGACTATGCCGCCGCCCGGTCCCTCGCCCAGGAAATCAAGACTCATTACTCTAATGACCCCCCGTCGAAGGCCAGCGCCAGTCGAGATCTTGCCTCGATTGCTCTCGTGCGCGGACGGTTGCGGGAAGCCGAGGAGCAGACCCGCGACGCCATGAGGTCGAGCGCCGACGCCGGGCGTCCGGGAGATTACATCCGGGATGCGGTGGAGCTGGCTTTCATCGATACCTGGTTCCGGCAGCAGCCGGGCCGCGGACTCAAGACGATCGAGGCGGCGCTCGTCCGCTTTCCGCTGGATTCCATCCAGCTACTCGAGCGGCCCTATATCACGCTCGCGCTGGCCTACGCCAACGCCGGCAGACCGGATCGAGCGCGGGCTCTGCTCGGCGAGTTCGAACAGGGCGTCGATCCCAACCTGCGGCGGGTCGATGAGTACATGCGGCGCTATGCCTGGGGCCAGGTGGCGCTCGCGGAAGGCCGCTATCAAGACGCGATCGCCGAGCTCGAGGCGTACGTGCCGACCCCCAGAAACTGTCTTGCGTGCGGCCAGGACGCCTTGGCGCTGGCGTACGATCGCGCAGGCAACCCGGATTCGGCCATTGCGGTCTACGAGCGCTTTCTCACGACGCCGAACATCAACCGCCTCAACGAGCAGGGGCCGTTCGGGACTGACGAGACGCAGCTCGCTCCGACCTGCAAGCGGCTGGGCGAGCTGTACGAGCAACGGGGGGATACCGCGAAGGCGAGACAGCACTACTCCCGGTTCGTCAAGCTGTGGCGAGATGCCGACCCCGAGCTCAGGCCCGCCGTCATCGAAGTGCAGCACCGGCTGCGGCAGCTCGGCGGGGAGGAGTCGGGCAGATAGCAGGGCTCGAACCGGACGCCATGAGCCGATTTCCCCGGGTTTCTCGTGTACCAAGTGGGAGCCGTGGCGGCTCCCATGGAGGTTTTCCCATGCGCACTCACGTCGTCTTGGCGTTTGCGATGACTGTGTGTCTGGCCCAATCGGGACAGTCACAGGAGGAGAGCGGTCGGGTACTCGGCCGGGTTGTGGTGGAAGGGGGTGTTCCCGCCGCAGGGGTTCGAGTCGAGGCGCAGGGTACCAGCATGCTCGGCCTGCGTCGCGAGACCACCGACGCGAGGGGCTACTACCGACTCGTCGGGCTGCCCGTGGGCAGCTATCGCCTCCGGCTCTCGCTGATCGGCTATCGGCCGGTTGCGATCGACAGCGTCACGGTCCTGCTGGGCCGAGCGACCACGATCGGAGATGTGGCCCTTCAACCCGCGGCGGTCGAGCTGGGTGAGATCGTGGTGACCGCCGAGCAGGCGCTGGTGGATGTGTCGAGTGCGGCCACCGCGACCAATATCACCGCCGAACAATTCACCAACTTCCCCACGGACCGGAACTTCCGGTCCATAGTGAGCCTCACGCCCCAGGCTAATCCGACGCTGCTTCCCCAGGACGACGTGAATATCGCGGGGGGAACGGGACCGGAGAATGCGTACTTCCTGGACGGAGTGAACATCACCGATCCCAAGGTCGGGTCCACCATATCCATCCTGCCCTACAACTTCGTCAGGGAGCTCCAGGTGAAGGCGGGTGGGTATGAGGCGGAGTACGGCAAGGCGACAGGCGGGATCATCAACGTCATCACCCCGACCGGCGGTGACCAATTCGCCGGTCAGGTGTTCGGCTTCTATACCGGAAGCGGGCTTTCGGCTTCACCCCGGTTCGTGCTGGCGACCGCCGAGGAGAGCCGGTCCTCCAACTACGACTTCGGGGGAAGCCTGGGCGGGCCGATCGTGCGCCAGCACCTCTGGTTCTTCGCGGCGTACAACCCGAGCTTCCAGCGGCAACGGGTGACGCTTCCCGGCGTCGACCTGCCGGACGAGACCCACACGCAGCACCTCTTCGCCACCAAACTGAGCTGGCGCGCGAGTCCGGAGACCGACGTCTCGGTCATCGTCCACGGCGATCCGGGCAAGCATCGCCGCATCGTGCTCAACCGGGTGCCGTTCGAGACGCTGCTCAACACCGACGCGGCCGTCGAGGACAATACCGAGTCGGGGACGACTCTGGCGGCCCTCGTGCGGCGCCGCCTGGGAGACCGGGGCCAGGTCGAGCTGTCCGTGGCGAGATACTCCCACGGTTCCCGCCTGGAGTCGCCGACCGAGCGCGGTCGCACCGAGCCGACGTTCTGGGACGTACCGGCGGGCACCTTCGAGGGTGGCTACGGGGCGTTCCAGAAGTTCTCACGGAAGCGCGAGTCCGTCCGAGCCAGCTTCGCGACCACCCTGGGGCGGCACGACGTGAAGACGGGGGTGGAGTACGAGCGCAACCGCTACGAGGAGCTCACCAATGCGTCCGGCGAGCCGGGGTCTCCCCAGGGTTTCATCCGCAAGGACAACGACACGTCGTACTTCCTGCTCCACGTGAAGTCCAATGTCTCGGTGCGCAACCGCGTGCCCACCGCGTACCTCCAGGACTCCTGGCGGGTGACCGACCGACTCGTCCTCAACGCGGGCCTCCGGTGGGACGCTCAGTACCTCACCGCGGCGACCGGGGAGTCTGCCCAGAGCTTCGGTGGCGAGTGGCAGCCACGCCTGGGGATCAGCTACGCGCTGGGACGACAAGGGGGGCACAAGGTGTTCGGCTCGTTGGGACGCTTCTACGAGCAGATCCCGCTCAACCTGTCGTTGTTCTACTACAACAACGGGACCAGCAACGTCCAGCTTCACTTCGATCACGACCCCAGGGTGGATCCTACAGGAGGCGACACCACGTTTGCCGTCTTCGTGCCGCAGATCGAGCCGCGCCGTGATTTGGAGGGACAGTCCTACGACGAGCTTACGCTGGGTTACGAAGGTACGGTCGGGCGCAACCTTCGGGCGGGCCTGCGCGGGGTCGTACGTCGGCTCCGCTGGGCGGTGGACGATGCATTCAACCCGGGTGAAAACGCCTTCCAGCTCGGGAACCCCGGCAGGGGCAATCTCGCGTTTGTGCCGAAGGCCGTCCGACACTACTCCGCACTGGTCTTCACGCTCGAGAAGCCGGGGGGTGGGCACTTCGACTTCCTGGCCTCGTACGTGCTCTCCCGAACCTCGGGCAATTATCCGGGACTGTACGATGTGCAGCAGATCGATCCGGCTCCCTTCCCCAACTCCGGGATCGCCTTCGACTTTCCCGAGCTGTACACGAACAGCTCAGGGCTTCTCCCCAACGACCGGCCCCACCTGGTCAAGTTCGCGGGCTCGTATCGATTCGACGCCGGGCTGTCGCTAGGGATCGTCACCTCCTGGGAGAGCGGGCTGCCTCGCAACGAGTTCGGGGCAGCCACCGTCGGCTTTCCCTACAACGTATTCCTTCGACCCCGCGGCTCGGCGGGTCGCACGCCCTCAGTTTTTGATCTGAATCTCCGATTGGCCTACACGCTTCCGGTATGGAGCGGCGGCGCGCGGCCGAAGGTGTGCCTGGATCTGTTTCACCTGACGAACTCCAGAGCGGCGGTCCGGGAGGATGACGTGCACTACCTGGCCCTCGACGCCGCCGGGAACCAGACGACGATCAACCCCGGGTATAACCGTGGCCTCAACTTTCAGCCGCCGATGAGCGCGCGGCTGGGTCTCACGCTGGATTTCGGCGGGATGCCATAGTCGGGCCGCGAGGCCGGGCTCTATTCCTTCACAACTTCCATCAATCCGTCCCGCAAGCTGATCCACAGGAAGCGGACCCATGGGTCCGCCGGATCGTACCGGCGCGAGGTTCGGGCGGTGCGGAGGTTCTTGCCGTCCTCCCCCGGATTGCGGGAGCGCACCTTGAAGGCGTTGGCGAAGAACTTCTTCACCGACCGCTTCACCGACCCGAACAGGCCGCCGCCTTCGCCGGTGGGCTGTACCGACAGGTCGTAGTAGCGCGGCGTCAGCGTCGTGACCGTGCGTCCTCCCTCCGCGGCCTGCTCGAAGGCGATGCCCTCGACCCAGCCATCCGCCAACTCGTAGGCCTCATTCTCAGACAGCATTCGATTGAAGGCGGCAGCCGGCATGCTGCCGACCCTGCCCGAGAGCCGGTAGCGGAAATCCGGCGCGTCGAGCGGGACCGAGGCCTGGACGGTAAGCCATCCTTGGTTCATGAGTCGCGCGCGGGCCGCGACCTCGAGCGGCTTGCCTCGGGAGGGCAGGTCCAGGTGGAGAACCGTCGCTCGCACCGAGTCGAAGGTCACCTGACCGGGCCGGCGGCGGCCGGGATGGCGCTCGCGGTATACGATAGAGCCGCGGGTGACGATGACGCTGTCCAACCGGAGCGCCGGGCCGTGACCGGCCGCGACCTGCTGCGGAATTCGGTGACGCACGGGCCGGCCCGGGGGCAGGCGACGGTCGCTCAGCACGTCCAGTCGGGGCCCATCCAGCTCGAGCGCCCGGATTCCGATTCCTCCGGTCGCGATGAAGGCGCGCCAGGCGAAGCCTCGGGCGCGGAGACTGTCGAGCCCGAAGCGGATCCGGTCACGCCGGAACCGGTGGCGCCGCACCCAATCGTGCTCGGGGATCTGGGGCTCGTGGCGGGCGCCGATCAGGCGGAGCGTGCTGTGGGCGAGATCGGCCTCGAGGCCGTCGACGGTGATCTCGCCGCGCGTGTCGAATCTGATGGCCAGTCCCGTCGCCGTGAGCCGCGCCTCCTTGGCGGAAAGCGCCGGGCGCGCCCGGGCGTCGGCCGCCGGGTCGAACACGAGGTCGCTGGCCTCGAACCGGGCGTGGTCCGACCGGACGGATTTGCCCCCGCGCTTCCCACGCCGCGTCAGCTCGACGTCGAGCCGAGGGATCGAGACGGCGGCGATCCGAAACGACGAGAGCCCGAGCGGGCGGGCCGCATCCAGCGCCGTCGAGTCCGACTCCCTCGGGTCCGAGACCGGCCGCCCGTCCGGGACGCGAGGGACCAGCGCGATGACAGCGACGACGCGGCCGCACCCCAGCTCGCGGGCAACGAAGGAGCGGCGGAGCAGGACCTGGAGCACGTCCAGACCTTCCACCCGGCAGTGATGCGCGCGCCACTCGAGCG
>DATAOI010000003.1 GCA_036265815.1 Gemmatimonadales bacterium | reverse complement strand
TCCGGTGGGGAACATCTCTGTCCTGGCGATCCGCTCAGGACCCCGCGACGACGAACGGACTGCCTCCGAGCCGGGCCTTGATCCGGGCAGCGGCTGCCTGCGCCTCCGCGCGGGTGGCGAAGCCGCCGGCCCGCACCTTATAAAGTCCCTTGTCTTTCACGGTCACCGTGCTGAATCCGAGCGCGCGCGTCTTTCGGGCGGCATCCTCAGCGCCGGCCGCCGTACCGATGGCGGCCACCTGAACCTGAAACGCGGCGTGTGCGGGTGCGCGCGGTGCGGGATGCCGGCTGCTGTCGCGCGACGCAACCGGGGCGTGGGCCTTGCTGGTGTCGGCCTTCGCGCTGTCCGATTTGGTGCTATCCCCGGCCGCCTGCGTGCTCGAGTCGCCCCGCAGGTCGCAACGCTGGTACATGTAGCTGAGCTGATTCTGCAGCTCGATATCATCGCGCGACTGCGCCATCCCGTCGGCCAGCCAGCGGCAGGCGAGGCTCGGATTCTTCATGTCGAAGTAGGTCCGTGCCGCCCAGTACGCCGCCTGTGGCAGCAGCGGGGTCGAGGCGTAGTCGAGCCGCAGGCGCTCGAGATTGCGGGCGGCACCCTCGAAGTTGCGGGTGGCGTAATCCATCTGCACCAGGCGGAGCAGGGCGTCGTCGGCCCAGCTGGAACCGTTGTATTCGACCGCGACCCGCTGGAGCTGCCGCCGCATGTCGCCTGCGTTGTCGGCTACCATCGCCTGGGTGTAGAGGATCTGGGGATAGAGGGAGTCGCCGGGCGAGGTGGCGTCCAGCAGTCGCTGTACCTGGATCCGGGCCGAATCGCTCTGCCCCTCCTGGGCCAGCCGTACCGCCTCGGCCAGCCGGGGCTCGGTCTGGGCACGGGCCGGAGCGGCCAGTAGCAGGAGCGCGGCGACCCACGCGGGCACCGTGGCGAGAGCTCTCATGCGGCCTCCAGGAACGGGACCGTCACTCGCAGCACCAGGTCGGTGAGGAGACCGCATTCGTCGGAGATGGTGGTGCTCTTGATCCCCTGGTCCGTGTCGCGCGCGGCAGAGAGGCCGGCCCGAATGCGGGCCGCTGGCCAGGTGGCCGCCCAGCGGGCCCAGCGCGCGCTCTCCTTCTTGTAGTCCGGGAGACCGAAGATGCGGAGCCGGAGCAGGGTTTTGAACAGGAGGTCCTGGAGTCCCGCGCCACGCAGGCCGCGGTCATAGTGGCTGCGGGCGATGCCCACCCCCACCAGCGTGCTGCCCATCAGCGTGGTCAGCTTGACGCCCGAGACGCCGGGCTGATCGAGAATGGAAGGCAGGAGTGCCACCGCTCGGCCGGCGTGGCCATCGAACACGGCGTCGCGCCAGTCGTAGATCGTCTCGCCGTGGCGCACGCCCACCAGCGCGCCAACCTGTTCGGCGGTGAGCGGCGCTCCGGCGGGCAGCGCGGCGAACTTCTGCAGCTCCGCGGCCACCGCGCCCAGGTCTCCACCGACCGCCTCGAGCAGGTGATCGGCCGCCGCGGCCTCCAGCGTGACCTCCAGCGCCGAGGCGCGCCGGAGCAGCCATTTGCGGGCCCGCTCGGGCGGCAGCGGCTCGCAGGCCACCGCGTAGGCCCCGCGCACCAGATCCTTGTCCGGGTCCTCCTCGGCCGAGCTCTGGACCAGGAGCACCACGGTCTCGACCGCCGGCCGCTCGAGATACTTGAGGAAGGCCAGGCGGGTCTTGGGCCTCCGCTTCCAACCCTCGACCTCGCGCAGCACCACCACCCGGCGCTCCGCCATCATGGGCAGCGTGGTGCAGAGGGTGAAGATCGCTTCGGGGTCGAGCTGTCCGGCCGAGCGCTGGTCGAAGTTGAAGTCGCGAACGCCGGGGTCCAGCGCGCGATCGACCACGGCCCGGACCGCCTCGTCCTTGAGCACGTCCTCGGGGCCGTGGAGGTAGTAAACCGGCGCCAGCTCCCCCTTGGCGAGGGAGCGCAGCAGCGCGTCCAGCGTATAGGCGGGCATCCTCGAAGTTTACCCGCCCTACCCGCGGTGGAGGTAGGGCGCGCCGCTCAGGCGCTGAGCTCAGGCGCAGCGCACGAAGCCGTGGACGAACAGCAGCGCCGACAAGGTCTTTCCATCGCGAATCTCGCCCTGCCGGATCATTTCGATCAGCTCCGACCAGCGGCGGACGTGCAGCTCCATGAACTCATCCGTCTCGCGGCGGAGGTCGCCCTCCACCAGGTCGCGAGCGAGAAAGAGATGGATCTGCTCGTCGGTGAATCCAGGCGTGGTGTAGATGGTGGTGAGCCGGTCCAGGCGCTTGGCCCGCATGCCGGTCTCCTCCTGCAGCTCGCGGTAGGCGCACGCCTCCGGCGTCTCGCCGGGATCGAGCCGGCCGGCCGGCACCTCCCAGATGTAGCCGTCGGCCGCGTGGCGGAACTGGCGCAGCAGGAGGACGCGAGGGTCCTCCTCTCGCGGATCGTCCAGGAACGGGACCACCGCAGCGGCGCCCGAATGACGCAGCATCTCGAGCTCGCCGGTGGACCCGTCGGGGAAGCGCACGGTGTCGCGGTCGAGGTTCACGATGCGGCCGCTGTAGAGTCGCTCGGTGGAGACGAGAGTCATGGGTTCACCAGCTCCGCACCCATGCGATCGGGATCTTGAATCCCTCGGCGAAGAGGTAGCGGAGCTCCAGCACGGGGTTCTCGGAGATGGGGCTGCTCTCGGTGGGGGAGGTGTAGGCCTCGAGCGCGGTGCGGCGGGCCTCCAGCCGGAGCCGGAACATGTGGAACGGATCGCTCACCAGCAGCACCCGGCGCAGGCCGCGGCGGCGTAGCCACTGGGCCACGGCGGTCATCGAGGCCATGGTGGTCCGGCCCTCGGGTTGGACCACCACCGACGCTATCGGAACCCCGTGGGTGGCGAGATAGCGCTGGCCCACCAGCGCTTCGCTGGTGGTGTCGCGCGGGCCGATGCCCCCGGTCACCACCACCACTGGCGCGAGTCCGTCGCGATAGAGCCGCAGCGCATGATCCAGCCGGGCCCGCAGCACGGGCGAGGGCCGGCCGTTGTACTGGGCTGCCCCGAGCACCACGATCGCGTCCACCGGCTGCCGCTCGTCCTGCTGGCTCACCACCAGCACCATCACCAGCGCGACGGTGTATACGATCGCGCCGGCCAGCAGCAGCAATCCCAGCGCCTGGCGCAGGTGACGGACGGCGGCTCGCACGGGTTCCGGCTCCGCTAGAGGTCAAACGCTTCGCCGTGCTTCGGCAGGTGGACCTCGCGCACGCCTTCTTCACGCAGGATGGTGGCCATAGCGCCGAGCGCCTGAGGCTCGCCATGTACCGCGAAGGCGCGCCGGATCGGGCCGCCCAGACGCCGGATCCAGGCGCGGAGCTCGTTGCGGTCGGCATGGGCGGAGTAGCCGGCGATGGTCTCGATCTCGGCCCGGCGCTCGTGCTGCTGGCCCAGGATACGCACGGTCTCCTCCCCGTTCTGAAGCCGCCGGCCCAGCGTGTGCTCCGCCTGGAAGCCCACCAGGAGAATGAGGTTCCGGTGGTCGCCGATGTGGTTCGCCAGGTGATGGAGGATGCGGCCCGATTCCGCCATGCCCGACGCGGCGATGATCACCGCCGGTCCCTGCAGGGTGTTCAGCGCCATCGATTCCTTCACGTCCCGGACGTAGCGGACCATGGGGAAATCGAACAGATGCACCGCCTCCGTCACCAGCCGCTCGCGCTGGTCGAAGATCTCGGGGTGCATGCGGAAGACCGTCGTGGTGTCGACCGCGAGCGGGCTGTCGATGTAGATCGGCAGGTCGGGGATCCGTCCGGCGCGATGGAGCTGGTGCAGACTGTACACGATCTCCTGGGTCCGCCCGAGGGCAAACGCGGGGATCAGCACCTTTCCGCCGCGCGCCGCGGTGCGCCGGATCGCCTCGCCCAGTCGCTCTTCCGCGCCGCGCACGGTCCCGTGGTCGCGGTCGGCGTAGGTCGACTCGATGATCAGGGTATCGATCGGACCGGAGGGGGCCTCGGGGTCGCGAATGATGGGGAGCCCGGTCCGGCCGATGTCGCCGGAGAACACCAGCCGGTGGTTGCCGCCTTCGGTGATCCGGAGATCGAGCGAGGCGGAGCCGAGAATGTGGCCTGCCTCCACGAATTCCAGCGCCAGGTGCTTCCTGAGATGGGTGATCCGGCGATAGGGGACGCCCACCATCAGGTCCTGCACGGCGATCGCGTCCGCGGTGCTGTAGAGCGGCTCGCTCTCGGGCCCCGCCTGTCCCCGCCGCTGGAGGAACTCGTGATCCTTCTCCTGGATGTGGGCGGCGTCGGGCAGCATCACCGCGGAGAGATCGCGGGTGGCGGGCGTGGCGTAGATCGGGCCGTGGAAGCCGTGGCGAACCAGCAGCGGCAGCCGGCCGCTGTGGTCGATGTGGGCGTGACTCAGCACCACCCCGTCGAGCCGCCGCGGATCGAAGGGCAGGGTCGCGTTGAGCGCATGGCTCTGGGCCCGGCGGCCCTGGAAGAGGCCCGCGTCGAGCACGAACCGGCCCCCGGCGGCCTCCAGCAGATGCATCGAGCCGGTGACCTGCCCCGCGGCGCCCCAGAAGGTCAGACGGATGCCGGTCACGGGCGATCCCCTCGACGTCGAAGTGAGCTAGGCAAGGGTGCGGGTGCCGAAGAGCCGGTCGCCGGCGTCGCCCAGGCCGGGCAGAATGTAGCCGTGCGGGTTGAGCTGGCGGTCGAGCGCGGCGGCGAAGACCGGGACCTCGGAATGAATCTCGAGCATTCGGCCCACTCCCTCGGGCGCGGCCACCAGGCAGAGGAAACGGATGCGGCGGGCCCCCGCCTCCTTGAGTGCCGCCACCGCGGCCACGGCGGAGCCGCCGGTGGCCAGCATCGGGTCGAGCACGAAGAAGTCGCGCTCGATCTCCGCCGCCGGGATCTTGAAGTAGTAGTCGATCGGCTTGAGCGTGTCGTGGTCCCGGTAGAGCCCGATATGCCCCACCCGGGCCGACGGGATGAGCTGGGCGATCCCCTCGACCATGCCGAGGCCGGCGCGGAGGATGGGTACCAGGGTGAGCTTCTTGCCGGCGACCTGCCGGCCGGTCATCCGCTCCATCGGCGTCTCGACCTCCACCGGCTCGGTCGGGAGGTCCTTGGTGACCTCGTAGGCCATCAGCATCGCGATCTCGTTCACCAGCTGCTTGAAGTCGCGGGTGCTGGTGTGCCGGTCGCGGAGCAGCGAGAGCTTGTGCTGGATGAGCGGGTGATCGAGGACGGTGAGATTGGGGAAATTGGACGTCGGCATCCGTCCAATATGCGGGGGTACGGGGGAGGGGAGAAGGAGAGCGCTAGGACTCGAGCCGGAGCGAGACCGAGTGGCAGACCAGCTCGGTTACCCCACAGACGCTGGCGCGGAGGGTGCCGCGGACGTGCAGATGGCGGCCGGGAAGCCGGGCGGTGGGCGGGACGGCGAAATAGGCCGAGTCGGCGGTGAGCAGCGGGGCGTCGAAGCGGAGCACGGTGCCGTCCGGCAGCTCGAGCGCGGGCTTGAGGCGGGCGCTCACTTTGAGATCCGGCGGGGTGACGAGGGTCAGGCGAGTGTCGGCGCCGAGAGACGTGGTCTCCAGGCGGAGCGTTGGCGCCGCGGAGGATGGGCCGCGGCAGGCTCCGGAGAAGAGGAGCACTGCCGCGGCCGCCGCGCGGTACCAGCCGAGGGCAGTCACTCGGCCAGCAGCTCGCGGATCCGCGCGTCCCACGTCTGGTAGCTTCCGTCGTTCAGGTGGAACTCTCCGTAGCCCTCGTACCGGATGGTGCCCTTCTTGTCGACCAGCACGAAGCTGGGCCAGTAGCGGATGCCGTAGAGGTCCCAGGTTCTAGTGTCGTTGTCCTGGGCGACGGGGTAGTCGATGTGATACTGACGGAGCGCGCGCTCCACGTTGCCCTTGTCGTGCTCACCGGCGTAGGGCGGAAACTCCGGCGTATGGATGCCGATGATGGTCAGGCCTCGATCGCGGTACCGCCGATCGAAGTCCACCAGGGAGGGGACGGTGTTGGTGCAGTTGTAGCAGGTGAAGACCCAGAAGTTGAGCAGCACCAC
>DATAOI010000002.1 GCA_036265815.1 Gemmatimonadales bacterium | reverse complement strand
GGACACCTGGGCCACGAAGCGGTACATGCCGACCTTTGGGCTGAACGGCGTGACCGCCGCGATTGACGGTCGACTCTACGTGGTCACCAGCTGCCAAGACAGCGACTGGTGCAGTGCGCCCAACAAGTGGTTGCTGCGCTACGACCCACTCACCGACACCTGGACGCCGCTCGCCACCCCACCCGCCATCATCTGGTACCGTGAGCGCCTGCAGGGCGGCACCATCAACAAGAAGATCTACATCGGCGTGCCCGGGTCCAAGACCCTGTACGTCTATGACCCGCTGACGGACGCGTGGACCCCGAGGGAGACCACGGTCGCCGTCCGCGGGGGCGCCGCCTCGGCGACGCTCGGGGCCAGGCTGTACCTGATTGGTGGCTACCGATCGAACGGGGATGGCACGACGACCCAGGTCCGGACCACCAGCGTCTACGACCCCGGCACGAATACGTGGACCACCAGGGCGCCGCTGCCCAGCGTCCGCCCAGGGGCGTCGGCTGATCGCGTCTTCGTGGCGGGAAGGGCGCGCATCGAGCTGGTTGGCGGAAGCCGGCCGGGGAACAATCTGCAATATGTCCCATAGCGGAAACGAGGGTACGTGCATGTGGTCACGCCGCGACTTCGGCGAATGTCAGGCTGCCCAGCTCCCGCACCTCCGCGGCGGGCTGCTTGCTCCGGCCCTCCTGCTTGCGGCCCTGGCCTGCAGCGACGATCCCCAGGGCCCGGCCACCGCGGAGCCGACGAGCCCGGCCTTCGCCGCCGCAGCTACCGCTCCGTTGTCGTTTCGCCAGTTGAGCACGGGCGACGGCCAGGGCTGCGGCGTCACAACCGACAGCCTTGGCTACTGCTGGGGCTACAACAAGAACGGCCAGCTGGGCGATGGGACGGAGACATCACCGCGACTTGCGCCAGTCCCCGTCCAGGGCGGTCTCCATTTCCGCACCGTGGTGGCCGGCTCGTATCACACTTGTGGCATCATGGGCAGCGGCAAGGCGTATTGCTGGGGAGACAACTCGTTCGGGCAGCTCGGGGACGGCACGACCTCCAGCTCCCTCTCGCCGGTGGTCACACCCGTGGCGGTCCAGGGGGGTCTCCGGTTCCGCAACGTGACCGTAGGCCGCTTCTACACCTGTGGCGTCACGACCGACGACCGGGCCTACTGTTGGGGCTACAACGGTTCGGGCCAGCTCGGAATCGGGACGTTCGGCGACTCCCGGCAGGTGCCGACGGCAGTGGTCGGCGGATTTGCCTTCCACTCGGTGAGCGCGGGGTCCCGTCACACCTGTGGTCTCACGACGGCGAACCGTGCCGTCTGCTGGGGCGACGACAACTACGGTCAATTGGGCGACAGCTCCAGCGGCGGCTTGCGCACGGCACCGGTGCTGGTGGCGGGCGGACGCTCCTACCAATATCTGGACGCAGGCCAATTCCATACCTGTGCCGTGACCAGTGACGGGCGCGCCTTCTGCTGGGGAAACGGCCGGGCCGGGCAGCTCGGCAACGGGCACACCTACCTCAGCTTCTGGCCCCGGCGCGTGGGGGGCGGGCTGTTCTTCCGCAATATCACCGCCGGCAGCTTGCATACCTGCGGCGTGGGAACCGACGGGCGGCCATACTGCTGGGGATCCAACCAGTACGGACAGCTCGGGGACGGCACGACCACGCAGCGGACCACGCCCGTCGTGGTGAGGGGCGGGATCGCTTTCGTCCGGCTGAGTGCCGGTGAGGCCTTCAGCTGCGGCCTGACGACGGGCGCGCGGCTGTACTGCTGGGGCGGCAACTGGGTGGGCCAGCTCGGCGATGGCAGCACGACCGATCGGCTCGTGCCGGGCGGGGTAGCGGGCTCGAGCTGACGCCAGGGGCTGAGGCGCTCTCCGTTGTTACTGCCGTTCTCGTCGAGGAGTGGTCCGAGGAGAGTCGAAAGTCCGGTCAATGCGCTCGTGGGTCACTGGTACGACCAAGGCAGGCGGCTGAGAGAATATCGGCCGTAGCCAGAGTGGCCTATTGCGACCCATTGTCTCTGTGGAGCGTGTGCACGGACGGTGGGAAAGCGGAGGCCGGCCTGGCGCCTTCCCTCAAGCGCAGACGTTCAGCGCAGCGCGTACCACGCCCGACGGAGCACATGCCCGGCGCCAAGCGGCCCAGCGCACGCTGCCCTGGCTCAGGACCCTGTAGAACCAGGCACCGCGCCAAGCAGCTCCCGAAGCCACGCGAGACCCCGGAGCTCAAATTCCTTGGTGGTCACTTCTGGTGCGCAGGTCAGGGTGCCGATGAACTCCCCGCGGCGGGATACCGCCCATTCCCGAGAGTCGCTGCTGTGGTTTTTCGCTTGGAAGCGTTCGAAGCGGAAAGCTTCACCCTGCCAGGTGAGCGATCGCGTGTGGTAGCGCATGGTGGAGGAAGGTCCTGAGCGAGAGTTCCTATTCTCGGGTCCGGTACGCCGTTGCGCAAGCGCAGGATTCCTTCGCAACCGTACCACGTAAGAGTATAGGCACTTCGGACTATTGCTCTCCTGCCAATTCAGCGGAAACTTCCCGCGTAGATCTGCGGCGGTACCCTCCCTCCTGGCGTCCCCATGCCGGCGCGTATCCTGGTCCTCGATGACGAAACGGCCATCCGTGCCCTGGTCGCCCGCGTCCTAGATGAAGAGGGGTATGAGGTGGTCACCGCCGCGGATGGATTTGCGGGATTGGAGGCCGCCAAGTCGACCCAGTTCGATCTGGTCATCACCAACAACTGTATGCCCGGCATGAGCGGCTCGGAAGTAATGGATCGGCTGCACGTGCTTTTCCCGACGCTTCCGCTGCTCCACCTCGATGACCTGTCACACCCCTCAAGCCAGGATTTCCCCGAAGGCGTGCGGACCCTCTATAAACCGTTCAGCCTCACTACGCTTCGAGAAACCGTCCGGAAACTGCTGCCAGGCTGACGCCGGCGGAGGGGTCGCGCGGCTTGGCGCAGATAGCGGCACTGGGCCACGGTACGGGCAGCACATTCATGGACTATGCGGGATCGCCCTTTCGCGTAGCGGGCGGCGTCTTGGAGTTGCTGAAGATCGCTTGTGAGCGCGCGTAAGCTGCTGCTGTCCATTCTGCCTGCCGAGAGTGGTTCTGGGCAAACTATGACCTGTCCTGCCTCTCTCAGTGGGCCGGGTCACGCAGGTTCTCGCAATGGACCCTGTGCTCTACACGATGGGGCCGGTGCGGGAAGGAGAGCGCCCGGACGCAGGGATAGGCCTGCCCGGGCAAGACTACTTGGGTGCCACCGCGGCCCGAAAGCCGATGCCGCCGGGGAGACGGCCATTGACACGAACAGCGTAGATGTTGCCGAGAACGATAGATGTGCGCCTCCCCACGCCACCCGGTTCCTGCTTCGGCCGTGATCTCTTAAATCGGATTCACTCTCCCAGCAGCCGCAGCGCCTCCCGGCCCGCCTCGGTGCATCGCCACGCCTCGTCTGTCCCCGATGCCGCGTCTTCTCGTCCGCGATTCGAGCTCGACCCGGCCGGCCTTCTGCATCTCCTTGAGGCTGGCTAAGGTTGCCGCGTATCGCGCCACACCCGCTCGCCCGGCGCCCTCTGCCCACAGCAGGGGAGCGCCTGGCAAGCCTACCGGCGCGGGTGGGCGACGGCCCGGAAGCATCTCCCGTTGCCTGATATCGCGGCGGCTGGCGGCGGGAAGGGCACGGAGGCGCTGCAGCGGTGCTATCTGCATGCCGACGAGGAGAGGATGCTGGCCGTCGTGATGAGCGGCGCCCAGCTACGGGAGGTCAAGAAAGTATGACCAGCGTCCTGAAACGTGCACAGAAACGTGCACACTCCGCTTGGCGGTGGAGTTACGACGGTCTATGTTGTTGTCGGATAACGACGGGGTGTGGCGCAGTCCGGTAGCGCGCCTGCTTTGGGAGCAGGAGGTCCCGGGTTCGAATCCCGGCGCCCCGATCCGTCACGATTGCGCTTCGCGGGACCCGCTCGCAGGTTCTTCTGCCATGCCCACCATTGATCAGAACCGGCGCATCTGGGACAAAGCCCATGGTTGGCAGGACCGAGGCGACGACTGGTCGATGACTGGGCGGTCCGGGGCCTCAATGGCACGAGGCCATCCTGCCTCGGATCCGGGAGCACCTTCGCGAGCCACATCCTGGAGATCGCGCCGGGGCAGGGACGGTGGACGGAGTTCCTGGCCGGCCAGTGCCAAACCCTCGTGGACCTCTCCGAGCGATGCATCGCGGCATGTCGCGAGCGGTTCGCTGGCCAGTCGCATCTCAGGTTCATGTCAATGACGGCCGGTCGCTTGGGATGCTGGCCGATCGCTCGATCGACTTCGCGTTCAGTTTCGACTCCCTCGTCCACGCGGAGCTTCCGGAGCTGGACAGCTATCTCCGGGAGTTCGCCCGCGTGCTGGCTCCGGACGGCGTCGCCTTTCTGCATCACTCGAACCTCGCGTCGCTCGGACCACCCGGGCTTGCTCGCAGGGTGTTACCGGACCGGCTCTGTACCGGCCTGATGAGTCGCGGGATCATTCGGTCCGACGGCTGGCGCGCCTACAGCGTGAGCGCGGAGAACCTTCGCCAGGCGGCTGACCGTGCGGGCGTTCCCTGCATCCGGCAGGAGCTGGTGAATTGGGGCTGTGACCGGCTCATCGACTGCTTCTCGACCGTGACACGACGAGGCTTACGTTGGGACCGCCCGCTGGATGTGATCACCAACCCCGGGTTCATGGCGGAGGCGGAAGCCATCCGAGCCCGGGCTACCCAGCGAGGCTCCTGAGGTTCATTGACTGCGGGTCACCCTCCGGCTAAGAATCCCGTCAGAGTTCGCGCTCGCGACTGTGGCAAAAGAGGAGGTAGCAGGAGTGACCGAAGCACGCGGCCGGCAGGCCCGGCTGAAGCCAGGGCTCGGCAAAATGTACCCCGGGCTCGAGGCCGGGGTCTGGCGAACGGTCGAAGCCCTCCTCCGCCACGTGGCCATCCTGATCGACAAGCGCCTGGCCGATCCGCGGACCATCAGCGGCGAGCGCCTGCTGCGGGAGGATCACTTCGAGTTCCGGGGAGACTCCAGGCGGCCGGAAGGGTGGCCGGAGGATCTGTCGCGGATGAGCGACGCGGCGGCGCCTCCGAAGCAGTCCGGGTGACCACGAAGTCGCCTGCCTGCATTGCGCGCCCGTAGCTCAGGTGGATAGAGCAACAGCCTTCTAAGCTGTGGGTCCCAGGTTCGAGTCCTGGCGGGCGCACTTAGTTCACAACGACTTAGGCCCTCCGGGGCTGCCCAACCCCCTCCGTGGTGTCAAGCATGGTGCCACGAGCACTAGAGAAATACAAACCCGAGCAGGTCTCCGTATGCCCAAATGAGTGTGCCGCCCACCAGTAAAGACACGCCAAGCTGCACTGCTAGAGAGTCCCGTTCCTGATTTGCGAACTCTGATGCGGTGAACGTCTCCACGACTGTTAATCTCCGAAAACGTATCCGTTCTTCGGACGAAAGCCGAAGAACTGAGCGGCAGGTGAGAATCGCTCCCATAATGCCGTCCACCGCACCAGATCGGGCGAACCACGTCCAATTGCTGGTGCGCAGGCTGGTAAGGGTCGCGAATAGGGTTCACAGCCCCGCGACAGCGCACAAGAACCAGATAGTCGTGAAGACGAACAGGAATAGTGGATTCCTAGGCCTTGGGTCTGCCCGGGTTCCTTCTGTTTCCATGCGGAGCCTCGTTTCGTGAACTTAGCGATACGACGATCATCAGACGCGTTTAAACGGGCAATCCTCAAGCTCCTTGGTGAACTGCTCGACTCGGTACTCGACCACCTCGCTCCGATGCCGGACGTTCCCCAGGTGGCCATAGACGCGTTTCACCAGCGACTCCCCGCCGTGCCCGAGCTCGCGGCCGACACTGTAGACGCTCACCGGAGCGCCGTGGTCGAGCGTCTGGAGCCGGGCGGAGCAATAGGTGTGGCGGAACATCTTCGAGCGCACCGTGCCCCGCTTCCGCGGCTTGCCCGCCTTGTCGAGCACCTGCTTACCGTCCCCATCAAGCACGTACTCCCAAAAACGCGCCCGGATGGCTACCTGATCGAGCGCGCCATCGAAGTTCCCGACCATGCTCTCTCCGGCGCCGTGCTGGGCAGGGAAGAGAAGCCGGGTCGGTGGCCGATCCAAGCCGAACACATAGGGCCGGAGGATCTCTTCGAGCTGCGGCCAGAGCGGGACGACGCGGGCCGAGGTGGCGGTCTTGAGCCGACGGTGATCATTGAGCCGGAAGGTGACCGTTTTGCGGGCGAAGCTCACGTCGGACACTTCGAGCCCCAACACCTCGGCACGCCAACCGCCGGTCAGGAGGAACGTGGCGAGCAAGGGGTGTAGGAACGGAATAGCAAGGTCGGCGCGGCGGAGTGATACCGTGCGCGCCGCTTCCAACAGGAGAGCCGCGTGGTGCACCTCGAGCCACCGCGCCTCGCGGCGCTCCGCAGTCGGCTTATCCATGAGTGCCGCGACGGGGTTGTAGCCCGGCATGAGTTCAAGGGAGCACCGGCCCGCGCCGTCCACACGGCCGAATGGTGGCGGGTACGAGCCCTCGCGAGGCTCGTGTCGCTTGCTAAAGCCCGCGCACCTCACTAACTCAGAGCTATCCCGCAACAATCGATGCTCCCTATGAGAAGCTCGTTTATGGCCCTGGGACTTTCGCTTGGGCTGGTGGCCAATCTGGTCGCCCAAACTGAGGCCGAGACTCAGCGTGCGACGCTTACCGGTCTGAGAAGCTTTGCGGTCTATGCCAGGGTGCAGCTTTCCGAGAGTGCCACGCTGCAGCGGATCGATGAGAGTGTACTGCGCAACAAAGTCGAGGATGCACTGCGTCGGGAAGGCATCCGGGTCCAGACCAACAACGACCTGCGAGACGGGTCGCAGGCGAGCCTGGACCTTCTCTATATGGTCATACAGACCAAAGACTCGAGTGGCCGGGCGCTCGGCTTTGCCGCATCGTCCTGTCTGCAGGCATCGCAGATGGTGAGAATTCCCCGCCTCACGACGCCGACACATATGGCCTACGCAGTGGTCTCCACCTGGCGAAGCTGCGGACTCCTGGTGGGAGATAGCGCATCCTTGGCCCCCACCATTCTCCAGAACGCCGACGAGCACATCATCCGGTTCATCGACGCCTGGCGCTTCGCCAATACACCTCCTCCGGATCCGCGGTTTCCGGCGGCTTCTGAGTTGAGCATGGGTTCGAATAGGATTCGGGCTGGGGGCCAATAGGCTGGGGGACATGACGAAACCATGACCAGCCTGTTCGGATTAAGTCCATGTACGAAATGCGACCAGCGCGCCGCGAAGCTCGACTCGCTCTTTTCCTGCCTGAGGGATCGTCGGCAGTCTTGGTGAGCCGTCTGCTGCGCGAGCCACCAAGGCCGAAGACTCCATCGATCGTTGGATGAGGTTGACATGGTTCGCTATGTGCGGCCCGTCTTCGTGACCCTCCTTGGCTGGGCTGCCAGCGCTTCGGCGCAGGATGCGACTGGCCACATTGAGGGCAGAGTGTTGACGGCCGAGGCCAGCCCCGCTGTCTCGGTTCGCGTCGCCGCGAGCAGTCCGAACCTCCAGCAGTCGCGGGCAGCTGAGACCGACGCCCGGGGCTACTTCCGGCTGCAGGACCTGCCGGTCGGGACCTACCAGGTACGCCTGGCTCTGGTGGGTTACCGTCCGGTGCGCTTCGATAACGTGGTTGTGCGCTTAGGCCGGACTACCTCGTTGGGAGAGACCAGAATCGAGCCCCAGGCCTTCGAGCTTCAGGACATCGTGGTGAACGCCCAGCGGCCGCTGGTGGACGTCGCGAGTGCCGCCACCGTCACGTAGCGATCGCGGATGGCATCGGCCAAGGACGAGCTGACTGTTGTCACGCAATCACCGCAGTGATTCTGCTTCTGCTTCCCCTAGTGCCCACATTACGGTCACGGCGACAGTCCGATTCGTCACGGCGACAGTCCGATTTGCCTCACGACGGCGGCGAATCGGGGGTCGTGACGCACGGAGTCCCAGACGGGCTCGACTTTGATCATCTCAAGCGCCGGGTTCTGTTCGGCGGCTGCCTGCTCGAGCATCGCCAGCGCGGTCTCGCGCTCCCCCAAGACGGCGTACCACTGGGCCACTTTAATGCCGGGCTTTCCAGGTAGGCGCTGCGCTCTTAGTCGGCCCAACAAGGCGAGCGCCGCAGTGCGCGCGGCCGGGTCGCTCCGAGCCCGTACCAGGGCATGATTCAGTGAAGACGTGTCATGCTGTGCAGCCAGCAACGCTGACGCATCCTGAGTGCGACCCGTGGTGACGTACATCATGAAAAGTCCCCTCGCAACGACTACCGCGCTGGAGTCTCGCGCAATCGCCGCGCGAAACACCGTATCCGCCTCGTCGATACGACCCGCATACCAGAGCGCCGCGCCGAGAATGTTCTGAGGCATTTGAGCGAGCGGGTCGAGCTGAACGGCCGCGCGCGCCTCAGCAATTGCCTCGTTAAGTCTGTCCATGTCCAGCAGGTGCTCGGCCAGCCACTGGTGCGCCGTGGCATAGTTGGGGTCCAGGGCAATGGCCCGCCGGACCTCTCGCTCCGAGCCGGTCCAGTCCCAGTAGCCGTATCGCAGGATCTGGTTGAGCGACGCATGCGGCTCAGCAAGGGTGGAATCGAGCGCAATGGCCCGGAGCGCGGCCGCCTTCGCCCAGGCAAACGCCGTGTCCCGAGGCAGAGTCTGGATGCTCCATACCTGAGAGAGCGCATACGCGTCGGCGAGG
>DATAOI010000001.1 GCA_036265815.1 Gemmatimonadales bacterium | reverse complement strand
GCGCTGCGCCACGCGTCCCACTCGGCGGCATCGGCCGGACCCCTGTTCGAGACCGGGGAGCTTCGAGTGGATCTGGAGCGCCGCCTGGTGTTCCGGCTCTCCGACGAGGTCCACCTCACTCCGACGGAGTACAAGCTCCTGGTCACCCTGGTTAGGAACGCCGGCAAGGTGCTCACCCACCGGCACCTGCTGCACGAGGTCTGGGGGGCCAACTACGAGGGGCAGACGCATTACCTGCGGGTGTACATGGCGCAGCTGCGGCAGAAGCTGGAGCGCGATTCCGCGCGGCCGAGGCTGCTGCTCACGGAGCCGGGGGTGGGATACCGGCTGATGACGCGGGCGTGAAGTAATGACTTTACATCAGGCATAAGTCTGACTAAGTCAGACAATGCTCGCCGACGAGATCGCTCAGGTCCGCCGCTTCAACCGACTGGTCACCCAGCGCGCCGGCGCGCTGAACGACCACTTCCTCGGGCGCGCCCGCCCGCTGGGCGAGTCACGCCTGCTCTACGAGATCGGAAACGAGGGCGCTGACCTTCGCGACCTCCGTCGGCGCCTGGGACTCGATTCCGGGTACGTGAGCCGCCTGGTCACTGCGTTGGAGAAGAAGGGTCTCGTCCGACTGACTCAGAGCCGTGCCGACCAGCGGGTCCGGGAGGCTCGCCTGACGGCGAAAGGGCGGCGGGAGCTGCGCGAGATGAATGCGCGCTCCGATACCGCCGCCGAAGCCGTGCTGCAGTTGCTGACGCAGGCCCAACGCGCGCGCCTGGTGGCCGCGATGGCGGAGGTGCACCGGCTCCTGCTGGTGGCCGGCCTCCAGATCGAGTGCGTCGATCCAGCCGACCCGGCCGCGCGATGGTGCGTCGGCCGATACTTCGACGAGTTGAACCAGCGCTTCGAAGCCGGGTTCGATCCGGCGGCCAGCCTGTCCGCCGAGGATGGTGACCTCATCCCGCCGCGTGGCGCGTTTCTGGTGGCGTCGGTTGACGGCGAGTCCGTCGCCTGCGGGGCGGTGAAGACGATCGCGCCCGGCGTCGGCTCGCTCAAGCGCATGTGGGTGGCCGACACGGTGCGCGGGCTCGGCATCGGACGGCGCATGCTGGAAGCGCTGGAGGCGGAGGCGCGGGAGTTGGGATTGACGAGGCTGCGGCTGGAGACCAATCACGCGCTGCTGGAAGCGATTGGCCTGTACCGTAGCGCGGGCTATAGCGAGGTGGCGTCGTTCAACGACGATCCCTACGCCCAGCACTGGTTCGAGAAGATCCTCGGGTGAGCCGGCTCCCCCGCTCACCTCGTTGCAGGAATCACCCCCCGCCCGGCATAGCCGAGATACAGCAGCGTGATACGCCCGAGGCCGCACCAGGCGGCCGTTGATCTACATGTAACGGTGGTTACCTTCTCTCCATGCCCCCGCTCCGCTGGATCCTCCTCTCCTCCCGCCTCCCCCGCGACCCCAGCCGTCTCCGCCTGGGCGTCTGGCGCCGGCTCCGCCGTCTTGGCGCCGTGCTGCTCCACGATGCCGTGTGGCTGCTACCCGCCGATCCCAAGACCCGGGAAGCGTTCGAGTGGCTCGCCGAGGAGATCGCCGAGCAAGGCGGGACGGCGTTCGTCTGGGAGGCCGCCAGTCTGGACCAGCCACAGGACCGCGAGCTGGTGCGCCGCTTCCGCGCCGAGGCGGATGACCGCTACGCGGGGTTGGCCCAGTCCGCGCGCGACCTGGTGCGCGCGGCCGGGCGGCCTCGCCGGCGTGCCGCGCCGTCCGACAAGCCATCCGCGCTCCGCCAGCTCCAAGGATTGGAGCGCGCGCTCCGCCTGGAGCGGCACCGTGACTACTTCCGCGCCCCTGGGCGGCTGAGCGCGGCCGCGGCGATCGCCGATGCCCTCGCAGCCCTGGACCTCCCCCGTTCCGTCACCCGCACTGCCAGAGACGCCCATGCGCTGGATCACCCGGCCGCATCCGCACGTTGACCGGACCGCGTGCGCCTGGCTGCTCCGGCGCTTCGTGGATCCGGAGGCCGAGTTCGGGTTCGCCGAGGACACGGAGGCGGCGGCCGCGCTGGGGGGCACGCCGTTCGACATGCGCGGCGTCGAGCTGGGCCATCACCAGGGCCGCTGCTCCTTCGAGAGCATCCTCCTGCGTTACCGGCTCACCGATCCGGCGCTGCAGGAGATCGCCGCGATGGTCCACGACGCCGACCTCGACGACGAGAAGTTCCGCTCACCCGAGGCGCCCGGACTCGACGCCATCGTCCGCGGGCTCGGGCTGGTGATCCCCGACGACCAGGAGCTCCTCCGCTTCACCTACCGGCTCTACGACGGTCTCTACGCGTGGGTCCAGCGCCTGACCCGGTGACCCGGCCGGTGCCACCCAGCCGGTTGGGCCGGGTAGGTCACCTGCTCGCGCTGGAGCGGAACACGCTGGCCGTGGTGGCCGCCATGTTCCTCATGGCGCTGGGCGAGAACCTCTGGCGCCGTTTCCTGCCCAAGTACCTGCAGGCGCTCGGCGCGCCGATCGTGGCGATCGGCGCCTACGGCAGCGTAGAAGACGCGCTCGACGGCCTCTACCAGTATCCCGGCGGCTGGGCCAGTGATCGGTACGGCCGCCGGCACGCGTTGCTGCTCTTCGTGATGCTGGCCGCCGTGGGCTACATCATCATCGCGGCCGCGCCGGCCTGGCCGGTGGTCTTCGTGGGCCTCCTCTTCATCATGGCGTGGACCAGCATGGCGAGCCCCACGCTCTTCGCCGTGGTGGGGGACGCGCTGCCGGCCGGCCGGCGCTCGGTCGGATTCTCGGTTCAAGCGATTCTCCGCCGGGTGCCGATCCTGGTGGCGCCGGCCCTGGGGGGTGCCGTCATCGCAGTGGCGGGGATCCAGGCCGGCGTGCGCGCTGGCCTTCTGACGTCCGTGGTCCTTGCCCTGGTGACCCTCGCCGTGGTGCGACGCATGCGGCTCGATCGGCCCGCGGCGCCCGCTCCGGCCAACGTCCGGCTGGTGTGGCGCTCGCTCCCGGGACCGCTTCGGCGACTCCTGGTCTCCGACATCTGCATTCGTACCTGCGACGCGATGGTCGACGTCTTTCTGGTGCTGTACGCGGTCAACGTCGCCGGAATCAGCCCGCCGGTGTTCGGCGGCCTCATCGGCGTGCAGATGGCCACCGTCATCCTCTGCTCTTTGCCTGCCGCCCGCCTGGCCGACCGGTTCGGGCGGAAGCCATTCGTGGTCGCCACCTTCGTCGCCTTCGCGAGCTTCCCGCTGGCCGTGGTGGCCGCGCACTCGCTGCAGGGGCTGGTCCTGGCGTTCGTGGTCGGCGGCCTGCGGGAGATCGGCGAGCCGGCGCGGAAGGCGCTCATCCTCGATCTGGTCCGGCCCGACCTGCGTGCACGCGGCGTCGGGCTCTATTACCTGCTCCGGAGCCTCGCCATCGCGCCGGCGGCCACGGTGGGCGGGCTTCTGTGGAAGGTCTCGCCCACGACCCCGTTCCTGATGGCAGGAGCCATCGGGGCGATCGGACTCGTCCTCTTCACGCTGACCGTGGACGAGCGGTATGCCGGCTGAGGCCACGCGGGCCCGCCTGGCGTGGTACTTCCTCCGGCTCGGCACCGTGGGATTCGGCGGGCCGATCGCTTTGACTGCCGCCATGCACCGGGACCTGGTCCAGGGCCGCCAATGGATCTCGACGGCCGAGTACAAGGAAGGACTCGCGCTTGCCCAGCTGGCCCCCGGACCGCTCGCTGCCCAGCTGGCGATCTACCTCGGCTGGGTTCGTTGGGGCGTGTGGGGAGCCACCATCGCGGGACTGGCCTTCGTCGGACCCTCGCTCCTCATGGTGCTGGTGCTGTCGGCCTGCTACGTCCGATTCGGGGGACTCCCGTGGATGCGGGGGGCATTCTACGGCATCGGCGCCGCCGTCATCGCGATCATCGCACGCGGTGCGAGCAAGCTGCTGCGAACCAGCGTCAGCCGTGATCCGCTCCTCTGGGTCGTCGTCCTGGTGAATGCCGTGGTGGTCGCCTGGAAGGAAGCCGAGATTCTGTGGGTGTTCGGCCTCAGCGGAGTGGTGGTCCTGATGTGGCGCGTCTGGCAGGAGCGAGTCGCCACGTCCGGACGAGCGGCCGCGGCCGTGCTCCCCTGGTGGTGGCTCCTCTCCGGCCTCCATGGTACGGCCTCCAGCGAGACGCTGCTCCGGATTCTCGGCTTCTTCGCCAAGGCGGCGGTCGTCGTCTTCGGCAGCGGGCTCGCCGTGGTGCCCTTCCTGCACGGCGGAGTCGTTCGGGACTACGGCTGGCTCACCGAGCGGCAGTTCCTCGATGCGGTCGCCGTATCGATGATCACCCCCGGGCCCGTCGTCATTACGGTGGCCTTCATCGGCTACCTGGTGGCCGGTCCGGTGGGCGGACTCGCAGCCGCGGTGGGCATGTTTCTGCCGACCTATCTGGCGGTGGTCGCGGCGGCCCCCTGGTTCCACCGGGTGACCGGAAATCAGCGTCTGAGAGCCGCGGTCGACGGAGTCACCGCGGCTGCCGCGGGAGCTCTCGCCGGCGCCGTCGTGGTCCTCGGTCGCCGGGCGATCGTCGATGTGCCGACCGCCCTGATTGCCGTCGCGGCGCTCCTAGTGCTGGCCCGCGTCCGCTTCGCCTTGGAGCCTATAATCATCATCGCCGCCGGTGTCATCGGCGTCGTGGTGACCCAACTCCGGTGACTTCAATCCGCTCCGCCCCACTCCTGGCGCTTCTCACCGCCACAGCAGCAGCCCAAGCGCCCGGGCCCGCGCCGAAGTGGCGGATGGTCGCCGAAGTGCCATTGCCCGGCCCAGCGGGCCGCTTCGACTACCAGAGCTTCGACTCGAGCTCGACGCTGCTGTGGCTGGCGCACATGGCGGCCGGCGAGGTCCTCGCGTTCGATGTCGGGAGCCGGCGCGTCGTGGCGCGCGTGTCGGGCATGGCCGGTGCAACGGGCGTGCTTGCTGTTCCGTCGCTCCGGCGGGTCTTCGTCTCCCTCAGCGAGAAGCATCAAGTGGCGGTGCTGGACGCCCACACCGGCCGGGTGCTCTCCCGGGTGGAGGCCGGTCGATTTCCTGACGGGCTGGCGTACGCGCCCTCGGCGCACAAGCTCTTCGTATCGGACGAGTATGGCCGGCAGGAGCTGGTCATCGATGCGGCGTCATCCGTGCCGCTCCCGCCGATTCCGATGAACGGTGAGGTGGGCAATACCCAGTACGACCCGGTCTCGGGCCGCATCTGGGTCGCGGTGCAGACCCGGGATCAGCTTGCCGCCATCGATCCCGCGACGGACGCGGTGGTGGCGCGCGTCGCGGTTCCAGGCATCGAACGGCCCCACGGCCTCGTGATCGACGCGGTCCACCAGCTGGCCTACGTGGCGGGCGAAGGGAACGGCCGGCTGGGTGTGCTCGACCTCCGCACCGGGCGCCTGCTGGAGACGTATCCCGTCGGGGACGAGCCCGACGTGCTCGCGATCGACGTCGAGCGTGGCCGCCTGTTCGTCGCCTCGGAGTCGGGCGCGATCGCGGCGTTCCAGATCCGGGGCGAGAGACTGATCCCGCTGGCGACCTACCGCGCACCGCACGCCCACTCCGTCGCACTCGATCCCCGCACCCACCTGCTGTACGTGCCGCTCGCGCAGGTCAATGGACGACCGCTCCTGAGAATTCTGGAGCTGGAGGAGGATTGACCGGGTACCGGCGGACGGATCAGGGTATACTAGGGTGCCCATGAACATCGATCCGCTCCTCGCCCTCGCCTCCTTCGGCATCGGCATCGTCGTCGGCCTCACCGGCATGGGGGGCGGGGCGCTGATGACACCGGTGCTGGTCCTCTTCTTCAACGTGCTGCCGCTCACGGCCGTGTCCTCCGACCTGGTGGCGAGCGCGGTGATGAAGCCGGTGGGCTCGATCGTCCATCTGCGCCGGGGCACGGTCCACCTGGGTCTAGTCAGGTGGCTCTGCGTGGGCTCCATTCCCGGCGCGTTCAGCGGCGTACTCATCGCCCGGGCGCTGGGCAAGGGACAGCAGGTGCAGGACGTGATCCGGCTCTCGCTCGGTGTCGCCCTGCTCCTCGCGGCGTTCGGGCTCACGGTGCGGGCCTACATCCGGCTGCTCGAGCGGGCCCGCCGTCGCGACGGCCGGGCAGATCCGCTCCCGCAGGGGCGCCCATCGGTCCAGCTCCGGCCGATTCCGACCCTCATCCTTGGCGCGCTAGGAGGCCTCGTGGTCGGTCTCACCTCGGTGGGGTCGGGGTCGCTGATCATCATCGCGCTGATGGCGCTCTACCCCACGCTCAAGGCCAGCGAGCTGGTGGGCACTGACCTGGTCCAGGCGGTGCCCCTTGTGGCCTCCGCCGCCGTGGGGCACATCCTCTTCGGCGACTTCCGATTGGGGCTCACGACTTCGATGCTGGTGGGGTGTGTTCCCGGTGTCTGGGTGGGAGCCCATCTGTCGGCGCGCGCGCCGGGCGGCCTGGTACGACGGGCGCTGGCCTTCGTGCTGCTGGCGTCGGCCCTCAAGCTCCTCAATGTGTCGAACAAGGACACCGGCATCATCCTGGCGCTGGTGGCCGTAATCGCTCCGGTGCTCTGGATGCTGGTGCGCCGGCGCCATGGCTTCCCCGCACTGGCCCGCAGGAAGGCCGCCTAGTTCAGACTGAAAGTTGGAGGGGCACTACCGCCGGCCGGCTCGGATCCGCTCGTACAGCTCGATATGGCGCTCCGCCATGGCGGCCTGGGTGAACCGCTCGTGCACCCGCTTGCGGCCGGCCTCCCCCATCGCCCGGCGCCGGCCGGCGTCCCCGCCGAGGGTCTCCAGAGCCTGGGCCAGCGCGGACACGTCGCGGAGCGGCACCTCCAGTCCGGTGACCCCGGGGACATTGACCTCGCGCACGGCGCTGGGCAGTGCCGTGGTGATCACCGGCCGGCCGGCGGCCATGGCCTCGAGCACCACGAGGCCGAACATCTCCTCGACAGTGACCGATGGGAGCACCAGGAAGTCCGCATCCGCCATCCGGCGGGGCAGGTCCTCATCGGGATGCTCGCCGTACCAGCGCACCCGCTCGGTGATCTCCAGCGCCTGCGCCAGGGTGCGGAGCCTGGGCCCCTCCGGCCCCGAGCCCACGATGTCCAGCCGCAGGCCCGGCACCCGCTCGAGCGCCCGCAGCAGGATGTCCAGTCCCTTGTACGCCAGGAGGCGTCCGATGAAGATGGCCCGGGGCGTTCCCCCCGGCGGCGGTGGTGGTACCATCTCCCAGCGGGTCTGGTCGATACCGAAGGGGATGACCTCTACCTTGCTCTCGTAGCCCTGCAGCTCGCTGGAGAGCGCCAGGTGGGCTCGGCTGGGGACCACGACCGCTGCCGCGCGGCGGAGCACCAGGCGGGTGAGCGGGCGGTACGCGGAGTGGCGGGAGTCGGCGTGCTGGGTGACCACCACCGGAGTGCGCCGGGCCCGAAGCAGGCAGGCCACGTCGGCCAGCGGGTGAGGATGGTGGACGTGGATGATGTCGGCCCGCTTCCACGCCGCGGCGATGTATCCAGGGGCGATCTCCTGCGTGCCCAGGGCAGCGAAGGAGAAGGCCCGGGTCACCGCGGAGCGCTGCCGGCCCTGACTGCCGGCGCGGCCCCGGCTCTCGACCGCGACCACCTCGACTTGGTGGCCCAGGTTCGCCGCGCCCTCGGCGAGGCTCTGGACCACCCGTTCCATGCCGCCCGAACGCGGCCAGTAATACTTCGCGAGGTGGAGGATGCGCATGGGAGTCACGCGAAGTTCGCTATGATCCGTGACCGAAGTCAACCGGCGTGCGCGCCGCGCCGCGCGCCCTTGGAGTCGGCCGGGTGTCCTGCCACATTTAGGCGCGTCCCACCGCCCGATCGCCCACGATTCTCGGAGACCCATGGACCGGACGGATATCGCGCTCTGCTACGGGACCCGGCCGCAGGTGATCAAGGCCAGCGCGCTCCGCGGTCCGCTGGACCGGCTCGGCGCGGTGCTCGCCATCGACACCGGCCAGCATTACGACTACGAGCTCAATGCGCTGCTGTATGAGCAGCTCGGCGTCCGTGCCCCGGAGGTGCTGCTGGACGTGGGCTCGGCGGGCCAGGCGGAGCAGACCGCGGCCATACTGGTCCGCGCCGAGCGGGTGTTCCGCGAGCGGAGACCCAGGGTGATCATGGTCATCGGGGACACCAACTCCACGCTGGGCTGCGCCCTGGCCGGCGGCAAGCTGCGAATCCCGGTGGTGCACGTGGAGGCCGGCCTCCGCTCCCGCGACGCGCTGATGGCGGAGGAGATCAACCGCCGAGTGGTCGACGCCTTCGCCACCGTGCTGTGCGCGCCCTCGGAGCGCGCCGCCGCCCGGCTCCGGGCCGAGCGCTGCGGCGACGGCATCGTGTTGGTGACGGGCGACGTCGCCCATGACGTGCTTCGGGCCCACCTGGATCAGCTCCCCCCGGCGCCTGCACCGGACCCGCCCTATTGCTATGCGACGCTGCACCGTGCCGAGCTGACCGACCGGCCCGAGCTGCTCTGCCAGACGCTCACGGCACTCGGCGCGCTCGACCTGCCGGTGGTGCTTCCACTGCATCCACGGACCCGTGCCGTGCTCGATGCCAGCGCGCCCGGTCTCGCCGCCGAGCTCGGGCTCGCTGTGGTGCCTCCGGTGGGCTACCTGGAGAGCCTGGCGCTCACCCGCGGAGCCGCCGTCGTCGTCACCGACTCGGGCGGTCTCCAGCGGGAGGCGTACTGGTTGGGCGTTCCGTGTGTGACCCTGCGCCGGGAGACCGAGTGGGAGGAGACCGTCGAGCTGGGCGCCAATCTCGCCCTGGACCCGAGCGCGGTGGCGGGACTGGGCAAGGCGGTCGAGAGCCAGCGGCGGCGCTGGGCGGCCGGGCCGGGCTGGGACCGGACCGTTTACGGCGATGGACACGCGGCCACGCGCATCGCCGCGGCCGTCGCGCCGCTGCTCGCCGCGTGAGCCACTCTCCTGGCCCCGGCGGCAACTGACGTGCGTGCCGTGGTGATGTCCCGGGTGTACGCCGACCCCGCCGCGCGAGGCAAGCTCAAGGCGCTGGCCGGCCTCGATCTCGCGGTGGCGGCGGCGGTTCCGGACCGCTGGGTCCCTGCCGGGCTGTCCCACGAGCAGCAGACGTCATGGGAGGACGAGGCCCGGGTCCGGACCGTCCCCATTCCGATCCGCGGCCGCGCCGCGGACCCGAACCCCCGCTGGCGCGCGAGCGCGCTCCGCGCTCTGCTGACCGATTTTCGTCCCGATATCATTCAGATCGAGGAGGAGCCGTGGACCCGGGGCGCGTCCATCGCGGCGCGAATCGCCCGGCGGCTCAAAGTGCCCTACGTGGTCCTTGCCCGGGAGAGTCTTCCAAGGGCGTACGCGCCGGTGGCGCGCTACCGGCGGAACCGGGTGCTGGGTGGGGCGGCCGGTCTCGCCGCCGTGAACGAGCTCGCCGCGCGTCTGGCCCTCCGGGTCCGCCCCACCCTTCCGTTCCAGGTGGGGCCCCAGCTCGGGGTGCGGCTTCCGCTCACCGCGGAACGAGTGCCGCACAGCGGACTGGCCCTCGGGTTCGTCGGCCGCCTGGTGCCGGAGAAGGGTCTCGATCTGCTCTTCCGGGCCTGCGTGAAGCTGGTGGGCCGCTGGAGCCTCACCGTCGTGGGGACGGGGCCGGCCCAGGAGGAGCTGGAAGGGCTGGCCGAACGGCTGGGCCTGGCGGGACGGGTCACCTGGCTGGGCGCGCTGCCGCGCGATGCGGTGGACCAGGTCTGGCCTCGACTCGACTGCATCGTGATTCCCTCGCGCACCACGCCCCGTTGGATCGAGGCCAGCCCGCGAGCCGCCCTCGACGCCATGGCCCGCGGCGTGGCCGTGGTGGCCACCTCCGCGGGTGCGCTCCCCGAGATCCTGGGTGACGCGGGCCTCCTCGTTCCGGAAGAGGACGTCGGCGCGCTGACCGAGGTGCTCCAGCGGCTGCACGATTCGCCCGAGGAGCACCAGCGCCTCGGCGCGGCCGGGCGGCGCCGGGTCCTGGAGCGGTACTCCGACGCTGCCATCGCGGAGCAGACCCGCCGATTCTGGTCGGGCCTCGTTCCTGCAACCGCTTGACTTCGCCTTCTGACGAGCGATCTTCGCACCTCATGTCCATTCCAGCTCTTCGACTTGGCCAGCGCCTCAGGGTCGCCGGGGTTCTGGCCTGTGTGCTGCTTTCGGCCGCTGCCGCTCTCTCCGCGCAGGTGCCCACCCAGCTGCCCTCGGGCGAGTTGCCGAGCACCGACTCGGCTCGCGCGCTGCTGCAGAACCCGGCCGTGGTGGATCAGCTTCGCCGCTCGCTCGGCAGCTCGGGACTTACGCCCGACCAGATCCGGACTCGGCTCCGGGCCGCAGGCTACCCGGAGAATCTGCTGGATGAGTACATCGCGGGGGCCGATACCACCCGCATGGTGCGTCCCGGGCCGCGGACCTTCGACGCGGTGCGTGCGCTGGGGGTGGTGAGCGACGAGCAGCTCGATTCTCTCCGCATGCGCGACTCGGTGCGGGTCCTGAGCGACTCGCTGCAGCAGATCGTCGATTCACTCACCGACCTGCGCACCGACTCGCTCCGGGCCGACTCGCTGGCCGACTCGCTCGGACGGCTGCGGCCCAACCAGCTCCACCTCTTCGGCCTGGAGACGTTTCGCAAGGCCTCGACCCGCTTCCAGCCCAACATGGCGGGCCCGGTCGACGAGAACTACCGCTTCGGTCCCGGCGACATTCTGGTGCTGATCCTCACCGGAGACGTGCAGCAGGCCTACACCCTGGAGGTCACCCGCGAGGGGTTCGTGGTGATTCCCTCGGTGGGTCAGGTCTACGTGGCCAACCTGACGCAGGGCGAGCTGCGGGACCAGCTCTATGCCCGGCTGCACCGGGTCTACTCCGGCGTCCGGAGGGATGCCCGCGCCACCACCCAATTCCAGATCTCCCTCGCCCGCCTGCGGAACATCCAGGTCTTCGTGGCGGGCGACGTGGTGCGGCCCGGCTCGTATCAGATCTCCGGGGCGGGCACCGTGATGAGCGCGCTCTATGCCGCGGGCGGCCCGACCGAGAACGGCAGCTTCCGCCAGGTCGAGATCCGGCGCGGCAGCAAGCTGGTGGATTCGCTCGACCTGTACGACTACCTGCTCCACGGCAACAACAGCTCCGACGTCCGGCTATCCAACGGCGATGTGGTCTTCGTGCCGGTGCATTCCGCGCTGGTGCGGTTGGCCGGCAAGGTGATCCGGCCGGCGATCTACGAGACCAAGCCCGGGGAGACTCTTCGCGAGCTCATCGGATTCGCCGGCGGCTTCGACCCTTCGGCCTACCAGTCGCGGGTGCAGATCCAGCGGATCCTCCAGCCCGCGGACCGGGCGCCGGGTGGCCGCGCCCGCGTGGTGATCGACATCGCCGCCGATCAGTTCGTGAATGGGCAGGCGCCCCCGGTGCCGATCGCGCCGGGCGACTCGGTGACAGTCTTCTCGATCGCCGACCGGCTCCGGGGATACGTCACCGTCAAGGGCAACGTGTGGGTCGAGGGTCGCGTCGGATTCACTCCGGGCATGAAGCTGAGCGACGCCTTGCGGTTGGCCGGTGGACCCAGGCCGGACGTCTACCTCGACCAGATCCTGATCACCCGGGTGCGGGAGGATTCGAGCATGGCGCAGCTCCGCTCCGCCTTTGCCGACTCCACCGGCAAGCTGCGAGGCGATCTCGTGCTGGAGGATCAGGACGAGGTCCGGATCTTCTCCCGCTCCACTTTCCGGGGCGTCCGGTACGTGTCGGTGGTCGGCGCGGTGCGGCGCTCCGGCAGGGTTCCCTTCCGTGAGGGTATGACCATGCGGGACGCGATCCTGCTGGCGGATGGTCTCACCGAAGATGCGTATCTCAAGGAAGCGGAGATCGCCCGTATCGCCGACCGGCGCGATCCGCAAACCCTGGCCCAGACGCTCCGGGTGCCGCTCGACTCGACGTACCTCTTCGGCCGGACCCGAGCCGGCGAATACCTCGGCCCGCCGGGCGCGCCGGCCCCGGCCTCGGGCGCGCCGGAAGTCCCACTCGAGCCGTACGACAACGTGCTGATCATGCGCCAGGCGGGGTTCGACCAGCAGCGGCTGGTCTACCTTACGGGCCAGGTCAAGTTCCCCGGCCGCTACGCGCTCCGCAGCAGGACCGAGCGGCTGGGGGATCTCATCGATCGCGCCGGTGGGCTGACCGCCGAGGCGTATGCGGCAGGGGTCCAGTTCTACCGGGCGCACGCGCCGGCCGGTGGCGGCGGCGATGAGCGCCTACCGGTGCTCGACCGTCCGACCAACGGCAACGGCGCGCTGCCACACGGATACGCCGAGCGGGTCGGAATCGACCTGGCACGCGTGCTTCAGGATCGGAAGTTTCAGGAGAACATCATCCTGGTGAGCGGGGATTCGATCAACGTCCCGGAATACAATCCGATCGTGCAGGTCCAGGGCGCCGTCAACTCACCGGGACCGGTGGCGTACACGCCGGGGAAATCGCTCGACTGGTACGTGAGCGCCGCCGGCGGATACGCCCAGAACGCCGACTCGAAGCGTCCCTACGTCACCCAGCCCAATGGCAAGCGGGAAGCCGTCAAGCGGAGGTCGATCCTGGCGGACCACGTCCCAAAGCCGGGCTCCGGCGCGGCCGTGTTCGTCCCCACCAAGGTGGCCCAGGATCGGCCGAGCAATCTCCCCAGCCTGCTGGGGATCGCGGCTCAGGTGCTGGGTGCGCTGGTGACTCTGGTCGTGGTGGCGAAGCGCTGAGTACCAGCCCTTATCGACTCTTGGTGATGAGCGCGAGCGAGTGGGTGCGCAGGAGAGGGATCCGGGCCAGGAGCAGACCGGCGAGCCAGCTCCATCGAGCCACCCGGCGGGCGATGGGCGGCGCGAGGGTCACCCGATGGAGGTCGATCGCGGAGCCTGGAAAAAGCCGGCGCAACTCCCCCCGGCCGACGGGCTGGACATCCGGATTTCCCGGATTGGGCACGTGGAAATCGTACCAGAGCACGCTCCCGCCAGGCCTGAGCACTCGCATCATCTCCCGAGCCACCCCGATGCGCGTGGTCTGGTCGAGGATCGAAGTGAACACGGTGGACTGGATCACGAGATCGAAGGTTTCCGGGGGGAACGGAAGCTCCTCCCCGCTCGCCTGGGCGATGCCGGTCTCCGGTGGCCCTTTCTTGACCGCATCCCCCAGCCTCTCGGGGAGGACATCGACTCCCACCAGCCGCTCCGGCCTGGCGCCCCAACGGACCAGGTCCCGCAGCCAGTTGGCGTCCCCGCAGCCGATCTCCAGGATCCGAAGCGCCTGCAGATCTTCCAGCCCGTGCCGCGACAGGGCGCGCAGGACCGCCCGCTCGCGCTCCTGCATGAGAAAGAGATGACCCGGCTCGAACCAGGAATACCGCCGATCGTCGTTCGACCGGCGGGCATATGCCGCCCTCAGCCGCTCGCGTTCGGCGCCCGGCGCGGGCCGCGTCTCTGGGTTCATCGTGGTCTCTCGGATCGGGTCTGCCTGCCGGGGCTAAAATAGCCACCGACCAGCCCGTAGACCATTCGCCCACGGTGTCCGTGGTGATCCCGGCGCTGAACGAAGCGGGGTTTCTCCCCGAGTGCCTGGACTCGGTGATCGAGGCGCTAGGTGAGATCGGCGGGGCCGGGGAAATTCTGGTGGTGGACGGAGGCAGCACCGACGGTAGCCGGGAGATCGCCGGCCGCTACCAGCACCGTCACCCGGACACCCGGCTGGTCGACAATCCCCACCGGTCGACCCCCTGGGCATTCAACCTGGGGATCAGCCAGGCCCGGAGCCGGCTCATCGCCATCCTCAGCGCCCATTGCCGGGTGGATCCGTCGTTCTTCACCGCCGCGCTCGCTCGCCTGGCCACCGGTGAGGCGGACATCGTGGGTGGCCCGGTCCGGACCGAGCCTGGCGCACCCGGTCTGCTCGGGTGGATGCTCGCCCAGGTGGTGAGCCATCCGTTCGGAGTGGGCAACAGCCGCTTCCGCGTCTCCCGCCGAGCCGCCTACGTGGACGCGGTGCCGTTCGCCCTCTTCCGCCGCGAGGTGTTCGACGGCGTCGGGCTCTTCGAGACCGCGCTGGTCCGGAACCAGGATACCGAGTTCTTCGGGCGGGTGGCACGGGCCGGGTACCGGGTGTTCCTGGACCCGGAGGTGGGAAGCGTCTATCGGGCGCGCGGCACCCTGACTGGCCTCCTCCGGCAAGGGTTTCGGAACGCCTACTGGAACGTCAAAGTCTGGCGGCAGACCCCGGGCGCCTTCCAGTGGCGGCACGTGGTGCCCGCCGGATTCACCCTGTCGCTCTGCCTGGGTACGATTCTGGCCACCAGGCTCCCGGCGGCTCGGGCGTTCCTCGGCCTGGAGCTGGTTGCCTATGCCGCGGCCGCGGCCGTAGCCGCGGTCCACATCGCGATCCGCACCCGGCGGGCTGCGGGGCTCCTTCTGCCACCGGTGTTCTTTTTGTATCACCTGGTCTATGGCGCCGGATCGCTCGCCGGGGTGCGCTGGCTGATCCCCCGGACATCCCCAGGACCATAGTTATATTGCCCAACGCATAGTCCCTGGCCCGCTCAGGGCGTGTCATCCTGCCCGTTGAGGGCGTGTCGTTACGACACCACTGCTTCGAAGGCGCGCCTTTGAGCCCCGAAACGTCCGCCCCCGGTCTCTTCCTTCCATTCGCCGCCCCTGACATCACCGAGGCCGAGATCGACGCCGTGACCGCGGTGCTCCGATCCGGCTGGATCACGACCGGGGCGGAGGTACGGGCGTTTGAGGGGGAGTTCGCCGAATACGTCGGGGCCCGCTACGCGGTGGCGGTGAACTCCTGTACCGCGGCACTCCACCTGGGCCTCGAGGCTCTGGGCATCAGGGCCGGGGACGAGGTGCTCACCAGCACCCTGACCTTCACGGCCACGGCGGAAGTGGCGGAATACCTGGGGGCCAGGGCCAGGTTCCTGGATGTCGAGCCGGACACCCTCAACCTCTCGCCGGCGATCCTCCGCGCCGCGGTGGAGCGGGACTACGTGCGAAGCGGCGGGAGCTGGCGGCACCGCACCAGCGGCGGCCGGCTGGGCGGCATCCTGCCCGTGCATTACGGCGGCCATCCCTGTGACATGGAAGACATGCTGGCGCTGGCCCACGAGCTCGAGATCCCGGTGCTGGACGATGCCGCGCACGCGCTGCCGGCCGCGGTACGCGACACCCGGATCGGCGGTTTCCCCTGCCCTACGGCTTTCAGCTTCTACGCCACCAAGACGATCACCACGGGGGAAGGGGGCATGCTATGCACCTCCGACCCCGATGTCGCCGATCGGGCGCGGCTCATGGCGCTGCATGGGATCAGCCGGGACGCATGGAATCGCTACGGGTCGGACGGCAAGTGGCACTACGAGGTGCTGGAGGCCGGCTACAAGTACAACCTGACCGACATTGCCGCCGCGCTCGGCCGGGTGCAGCTCTCCCGCGCCGAGACGATGCTGGCCCGTCGGCGGGAGATCGCCCGGCGGTATGACGCTGCCTTTGCCGATCTGGACACGCTGGTGCTGCCGGCCCAGCGCCCCCACGTTCAGCATGCCTGGCATCTCTACCCTCTGCGGCTCCGGCTCGACCGGCTGAGCATCGACCGAAGCGGATTCATCGGCGAGCTCCGGAAGCGGCAGATCGGCGCCAGCGTCCACTTCATCCCGCTGCATCGCCAACCGTTTTATCGGGAGCGTTACGGCTACCGTCCGGAGGAGTTCCCGGTGGCCGAAGCGACCTATCCCACGCTGGTCTCCCTGCCCATCTATTCGGTCATGTCGGACGAAGACGTCGAGCGGGTGGTGGCGGCCGTCACCGAGATCAGCGGCTGCTTCGCGGCGTGAGCCGGGCCGCCCTGGCCCGGCTCTGGATCTCCTGGGGCAAGCGCCCGGCGGATCTGCTGCTCTCCACCGGTCTCGGAATTCTGACCGCGCCGCTTCTGGCCGCCTGCGCGCTCGCGGTCCTCGCGGTGGACGGTCCGCCGGTGCTATTCCGGCAGGAGCGAGTCGGCCGGGGTGGGGGCCGCTTCCATATCCTCAAGCTACGGACGATGCGATCGGCACCCGGTCCCCAGGTCACCGCGGCGGGCGACCCCAGGGTCACGGCGATAGGGCGTCGGCTCCGGCGGGCCAAGCTGGACGAGCTTCCCCAGCTCGCCAACGTGGTCAGAGGGGAGATGAGCCTGGTGGGTCCCCGCCCCGAGGTGCCCCGGTACGTTGAGGATCGTCCCCGCGATTTTCGCGCGCTGGAGCAGTTGAGGCCCGGGATGGTGGATTGGGCATCGCTGGTGTTCCGCGACGAGGAGGAGCTGCTCGCGGCGCATGGTGGGGAGCCCGACTTCTATAGCCGGGTGCTCTTGCCGCGGAAGCTCGCGCTGGCCCGGCTCTATGCCCGCCGGGCCTCGCCGCTGCTCGACTTGCGGTTGCTGCTGGCGACGGGAGTGTTACCGCTGGTGGGCGGACGATTGAGCCGGCGTTTGATCGGCTCCTCGTTCTACACCCGGGCGCGGAGGCTCTGATCCCCTCGGCTCATCCAGCCCGGGCGATGCCACCCGGCGTGGAACGTGTGGGTCCCGGCTCCACCGGGCGGTAGTCGGGCACCAGGCGGACCAGTTGGGCCCGCAGGTCATCGTCCGACCACTCGCGCTGCGCGCCCTCGATCAGCAGGTCCACCACGCTCCGGAGCCCGACCGGCAGCAGCCCATTCTTGGCCCGCAGCACCTTGGGATGCTCGGTCGGGAAGGCGTTCTCGGAGGTGAAGAAGAGCTCCTCGTAGAGCTTCTCTCCGGGTCGCGCGCCGGTGAACCGGATCTCGATATCGAGGCCCACCTCGAGACCCGAGAGCCGGATCAGGTCGGTGGCCAGGTCGACGATCCGGACCGGCTCTCCCATATCCAGCACGAAGACCTCTCCGCCCTTGCCGATGGCGCCGGCCTGCAGCACCAGCTGCACCGCCTCGGGGATCGTCATGAAATAGCGGCGCATCTCGGGATGGGTGATGGTCACCGGACCCCCGGATTGGATCTGCCGGAGGAATGTGGGTACCACACTGCCGCGGCTCCCCAGCACGTTGCCGAACCGCACGGCCAGGAAGTTCCGCCGCTGCCGCTCCGCGATCTCCTGCACCAGTTGCTCCGCCAGCCGCTTGGTGGCCCCCATGACGTTGGTGGGCCGGACCGCCTTGTCGGTCGAGATCATCACCAAATGCTCGACCCCGAACTCGGCGCTCAGCTCGGCGATGTTCTTGGTGCCGAGCACGTTGTTGGTCACCGCCTCGGCGACGTTCTCCTCCATGAGCGGCACATGCTTGTGCGCGGCCGCGTGGAACACGGCGTAGGGCTGATATCGCTCGAAGACGTTGCGCATCCGCTCCCGGTCCCGCACATCGGCGATGATGGGGACCAGACAGGTGGTGGGGAACCGCTCCGAGAGCTCGGCCTGGATGTCGAAGATCGAGTTCTCCCCGTGTCCCAGGAGAAGGATCTGCGCCGGATCGAGTCCGGCGAGCTGGCGGCAGAGCTCGCCGCCGATGGACCCCCCGGCGCCGGTGACCAGGACGGTCTCTCCGGTAGCCAGACAACGGACCAGCTCGAGGTCGGTCTGGATCGGCTCCCGCCGGAGCAGGTCCTGGATCTCAACCTGCCGCAGCGAGGCGACGCTCACCTTGCCGGAGATGATATCGGACATGGAGGGGACGGTCCGGGTCTTGACCCCCGCCAGGAGCGCGGCGCGCACCACCTGGCGGACCGTGGCGCCCGACGCCCGGGGCATGGCGATCACTACTTCGTCGACCTCATGGGCCGTCACGATCTTCTGGATCTGTGAGATTGGACCCAGGACCGGGAGATCGCACATCCGGTGGCCGTGCTTGGAGCGGTCGTCGTCCACGAAGCCGATCGGGTTGAGTCCCAGCATCGGGTGGCTGAGCAGCTCTTTGACGATCATCTCCCCGGCCGCCCCCGCGCCCACGATCAGAGCACGGCGTCCATCTTCCAGCCGGCGCCACTGTCCCCGCCGGCCGTAGGCCAGGACCGCCAGTCTGGGAAGGGCGGCGAAGGCGGCGGTGATCAGGGCGTCCAGAAACAGGACCGAGATCGGCACCCGGCTTGCGATCAGTCCGGCGCTGGGCAGGAGCAGCCCCCCGATCAGCAGGCAGATCAGCCCCGACAGGGACGAGGCGGAGATCAGCCGTTCCAGGTCCACCATGCCAGCGTACCGCCAGAGCCGCCGGTAGAGGCCGACGAACCAGAAGATGCTGACTTTGAGGGGGAGGGAGAACAGGAGGTACAGGCGGGCGGCGTGGATCTGGTCGGAGCCCCAGTCGAAGCCCTCGAACCGGAGCGTGAACGCCAGGATCGTCGACGCGGCGAAGAGCAGCACGTCCGACCCGAACAAGTAGCGATTGCGGACGCTGTTCGCTACCGGCAACGGAGAGAAGGCTGACATTGCGCTAGAGTATCTCTGTGAACGGGGGCGCAGTCAAGACTTTGCCCTTCCGACGGTTAGAGTACCCCGGCGGTCCCGCCCGCGAGTTATCGGCCGCGGCGCAGCAATCGGAGGGGACGCTTGAGGTCGTCCACCGCCTCCCGCTGCAGCACCACGAAGTCCTCGTAGGTCGTGTCACCCGCCTCGCGATTGCGCCTGCCATATTCGCGCCCAAAAGCAAGGAGCACGCCAAGCATCAGCCCCAGGGTCACCCCCACGACGGCCCGGACGATCAGGCGCCGGGAGTCCGGCTCCACCGGGAGGACCGGCGACTCGACCACCGTGATCACCGGGGTGTCCCGCACCTCGTCCATCTTGGATTGCTCGTACGAGGTGGCCAGTGAGGTGTAGACCTGCTGGCGCAGGGAAACCTCCCGCTGGAGGCGATCCCGCTGGAAGGACAGCTGGGGCGAGTCCTCGAAGTCCCGGTTCTGCTGCAGGAACGCCTGCAGGGCGTTTTCGGCGGTCCGAAGCTCCCCCCGCACCTCGTCCATCCTCCGCCCGGCGAAGAGCCGCTCCTGCCGTGCCTGGGACTGCCGGGTGCGCAGGTTGAAGTCGTTCAGCAGCTCGAGCATCCTGAGCGCGACCTGCTGGGCGATCACCGGGTCGGAAAGGCGCACGTCCAGCTCGACCATGCCAGTCTTGTTGG
This sequence comes from Gemmatimonadales bacterium, assembly GCA_036265815.1. Taxonomy (NCBI): domain Bacteria; kingdom Pseudomonadati; phylum Gemmatimonadota; class Gemmatimonadia; order Gemmatimonadales; species Gemmatimonadales bacterium. The sequence goes on along the minus strand of DATAOI010000001.1, from coordinate 88,998 downwards.
ACGTCACCACACCCACGGCCCGGAGCAGCCGATCCACCGTCCGTTCGCGGCGGAGGGCACCGCCCCCCGGCGCGTGCAGCACGTCAGCGAGCAGGAGCGAACCCCCGGAATCAGCGGGGAACCGGGTGTCGACCACCGCCCGGAGGAGCTGGCGTGAGGTCATCACGTCGGCGTAGAACTCCGGGCTGGGCCCGTTGCCCGTGGGCAGCCCCACGACGCCGAACTGAGCGGCGAGGCCGGCCAGACGGGAGAGCCCTTTATCGGTGGTCTGAGGAACGAAGCTGGCGGTGGCGGTATAGGACCGGTGCGCCAGCAGCCCGGCGGAGACAAGGACGGTGCTCACGGTGAGGACCGCGATGGTGATCAGGTACCGGTACCTGAGGAGCACCACCCCGACACTGGCCAGGGAGAGCGGAGGGATCTCCGAGGCTTCCGCCTCGTGGAACCCCGTGCTCAGGCGACCCGTGCCCGACCCTGTGACGTTGCCCACACTCATCGCACCTCCCCCGTTGCCGGTGAAGTGTAATAGGACCGGGGACGCCCCGGATTTCGATGGGTCATAGGGCGGGAGCGGCCAGGGAGGCGTTGAACCGCCGGGCCCAGAGCTCCAGCATGAGGGGGCAGAGGATGTCCTGCGCCCGCATGCTGCCCCGGGGACCCTGCGCCAGGTACGCCGCGTAGCGGGTGCGGAGCGCTGCCCGGTCGATCAGTCCCCATTCCTCGGTGAGCATGGGCTCAGCCAGCCGGGCGAGGATCCAGGGCCGCAGGCCCCCGGCCACCCAGCGGTCCTCCGGGGTGGTGAACCCCTTCTTGTCCTTCCGCCAGGCGATGGCCGGGGGCAGATCGGGCGCCATGGCCTGGCGGAAGATCCACTTGGTCCAGCCGCCCCGGAGCTTCCAGCTCGGGGCCATCGGCAGCAGCAGAGAGACCAGCCTGTAGTCGAGGAACGGCACCCGCATCTCCCGGCTGTAAGCCATGGACATGCGGTCCTCGTTGTGCAGCAGCGCCGGCAGCGAGTAGCGAGCGAGGTCCTCCGCCTGGCGCCGCACCAGGTCCAGGCCACCCAGGCCGAGCTCCAGGGGGGCGCCGCCGGGGCGGAGCCGGGCTCCCCGGATGTCCACCTGCGAGGGCCGCAGCGCCCGGGGCAGGTACCGGCGGGCGTCGGCCACCCGGAACTGGCGCAGGACGGTACCCTGAGCGGCAAAGGCGGAAAGGAGTCGGCCAGCCTCCAGCAGGCGGCCCCGGCGCGCCAGCCATTCGAGCTGGAAGCCGAGGTACTTGAGGTAGCCGCACAGGAGCTCGTCGGCGCCCTGGCCGGTCAGCAGGACCGTGATACCCAGCTCCCTGGCCTGCTCCATGACCAGGTAGTGTGCCACCGGCGAGAGCCCTCCGAGCGGCTCGTCTCCGTGGTAGATCGCGCGGTCGAGGTGATGCGCCAGCGGGCCCGGCTCCGACGGGAGCCGCACCTTGTGCACCGGGCACCCCAGGTGCCGGGTCATGCGATCGATGTGCTGGTCTTCGCTGTAGGCCGGATCGTCGCTGACGGCCGCCAGCGCATGCAGATCCGACTCCCGCCCCAGCGAGTGCTGCATCGCGACGGCGATCGAGGAGGAGTCAACCCCGCCCGAGAGGAGGACCCCCACCGGCACGTCGCTCCGGAGGCGCAGGCGGACGCTGTCGAGGAACAGCTCGCGAACCGCCTGGATGCGGTCCTGCTCGGTACCGGTGAAGTGGTCCTCGAGTGGCAGCCGCCAGAAGGAGCTCGGCTCGGGAAGCCGCGTGGCGGAGCCCTGCCGGAGATCGATGGTGAGGTGAGTACCCGCCGGGAGCTGCGTGATACCCGCGAAGAAAGTCTCGCTCTGCGCATCCAGCTGCTGCTGCTCCAGATACCGCGCCGCCACCGTGGGGTTCACGGTGAACCGTCGGCAGGTCCCCGCCAGGATCGCCTTGATCTCGGAGCCGAAGTACACCGTTCCGGCCTCATCGCTGTGCAGGTACAGCGGCTTCACCCCCATCCGGTCGCGGGCAAGGAAGAGGGTGCCCCGCCGGCGGTCCAGCAGCGCGAGGGCCCACATGCCGTTGAACCGCTCCAGCGCCGCGGGCCCCCAGGCGGTGAGCGCCTGCAACACGACCTCGGTATCGCACCCGGAGTGGAACTGTATGCCGGCGGCGGCGAGCTCGGAGCGCAGCTCGAGGTAATTGTAGACCTCGCCGTTGTAGATCAGGGCGTGGTTTCCGTCCATCGACCACATCGGCTGCCGGCCCGCGTCGGATAAGTCCAGTATCGCAAGCCGGGTCTGTCCCAGCGCGACCTGGCGGGTGCCGGAGGGCCCGCACCAGATGCCGTCGCCGTCGGGACCCCGATGGCGCAGGCAGCCAACCATGCGCTCGATCGCCTCGTCGAGGCGGGCGTCCGCGGAAGCGATGATGCCGGCAATGCCGCACATGGTTCAGCCCTGCCTCAGGCGCACTTCGAGGTCCCCATAGGCCGACAGGAGCACGCGTTCCATCCGATCCCAGCTGTATCGCTCGCGGACGGCGCGCTGGCCCGCGTGGCCCATGCACGCCAGCTCCTCGGGCGAGCGAAGCAGCTCCTCGATCCCGCGCACGATCGCCAAGACTGACTGGTCGTCCACCAGCACACCACATCCTTCCTCTCGGATGATGCGCCGCATCTCCGGGAATCCGAGGCTGAGGACCGGGAGACCCGCGTTCATGTAGTTGAACAGCTTGTTGGGCGGGCCCGCCAGGGTGTTCGTCAGGCACTCACGGAAGAGGATGAGCCCGGCGTGGCTCCCGCGCAGCGCATCGCCCACCTCGGCATAGGGGAGCCACCCCGTCCGGACGACCGTCTGGTGGAGCCCGCGGGAATCGAGCTCGCGGTCCAGCCACTCGCGCTCGGCGCCGAACACGTCCCCGATGATCATCAAGCGTACCCGGTCCCGCAGCTGCTCCACCGCCGATACCATCTCCCGGAGCCCTCGGTTGAAGCCGAGGGAGCCCTCGTGACACAGCACGAATGGGTGACCGGGCCCGGGCCACGGCTGGATGGGGGACTGGCGAAAGAGCCGGAGGGCGGGCCCGTTGTAGAGCACGTCCACCGAGGTCGTTGGGGCCAGCACCTGGGCGTACCCGCGGACCACACTGTTCGCGGTGAAGATGTGGTCGACTCGGCGGTTGGTGGACCAGTCCCAGCCGACCAGCGCGGCGTGGGCCGGGCGCTTGACCCACCGCGGGAGGGTGTCGACGGTGCCGCCGGGCGGATACTCGTGCATGTCGTGTACGACCAGCGCGCGCCTGCCCTGCCCGGCCAGCATCCGTCTGGCGCGCAACGCGACCGCGAGCGCCAGATCCGGCTCGTGAGCATGGTACACGTCGGCCTGGACCGCGGCGGCGAGCCGCGCGAGCGCCCGGTAACGCTGCCATCTGCCGGCAGGCCCATGGCGCCGGGGCACGCCGAGGACACGAAACCCCAGGTGCTCGGTTTCGCCGTGCGGGGCGGTCCCGGTGGCGATCACCCGACCGTCATGACGGGTGAACCGGTACTCGCGGTCACAGGAGAACAGGAGCACGACCTCGTGGCCGGCAGCCCGGAGGGTGTGCGCCTCCTTGTGAACGACCCTCGCATCGTCCAGCGTGTGACGCGAGGCCACCATACAGATTCTCATCCGGCGGGGGCGCCGTCCTGGGCGGCGGCTCCACGCATTCGGGGGCGGAGCCGTCCAAAGATCGGGTGAAGCTCGCGGACGACCAGCAGGTGCCACAGCACCGCTCCGAGCAGCACCACTACGACTTCCTCCGAAAAGACGTTCTGCAGCGACTCGGACCCGTATTTGACCATCCGCTCGGTCAGGAGGGCATACAGCGCCAGAAAGAACGGCGTCCGCGGCAGCCGTTGAAAGAGGAGCTGTAACGCGATCACCTGCACGGCCATCGCGCCGAGGACCAGGAAGATCCCCGGAAAGCCGAAGTTGGCGTATCCGATGGTGAACGAGGGCGTGGACCAGTTGGTTTGCGTTCCCAGCGCGCGGTCTCCCAGAAAAATGGAGATGTCCACCGGGGTGTAGGGCAGCAGCCCGCCGGGGTTGGCCAGCGCGCGTCCGTCGAAGAACGGCTGCTGCAGGGGAATGATCTTCACCAGAAACGCATGCCCCTCGGCGTAGATGAAGAGCAGCCGCTCCGCGAGGTAGTTGCCGAAGACCGACAGGACGGCGCCCGCGGACCGGTCGAGCAGGTACAACCGGTAGAACAGGAACACGGAGGAGACCGCCAGCAGTCCGTAGAGACTCACCTGGCGGAACGAGAGCCCGGTGCCCCGCCAGAAGATTCGGGTGATCAGCACGATCAACACCAGATGCAACAGGACGTCCTTGTTGGCAAAGCTGGTGGCAAAGGCCAGGGTAAGGAGAGTGGTGGCGACGAAGACCAGCCGCATTCCCCACGTACGATGCTGCAGCCAGAGTACGTAGCTGTAGGCGAACAACAGGTAGGGGATGACCTGGAGACCCAGGACATACCAGTGGGCTCCTTCGGCGAGTCGGGTCGTCTTCTCCGCCCGCACGGCGTAGAAGTCCACGTACTGATTCAGTCCCCCGGCCAGCGCGAAGATCGGGGGGAGTCCGTGACGACTGATGTACAGCGCCAGGAGCCAGCAACTCACGGCCCAGAGCGGCAGCGCGGTCGCGGCAAAGAGCGTCAGCGAGGGATCGCGGTCCGCGCGGCTGTAGTCGACCATGACCGGTGGGCCAATGCCGATCAGGATGGCATAGAACGCATAGCAGCACGCGATGACCACGAGCATGCTGTAGAAATAGGCATCGGTATAGAGGTCGGGCGTGTAGATCACCTTCCCCGCCCCGATGCAGGTGAATCCGTAGATGCCGGCCACCGCGACGAACGCCGGGAGGCACCGCCGGTAGTGACCGCTCCGAAGGGCCCACACCAGGAGCGGCAGTGGCAGGACTGCCAGGGTGAGAGTGAGCAACAGTCTCATGGCGGTAAACCTAAGTCGCCACGGTGGCGCGTGCGATCTCGGTCAGGGACGACGCGCGCCAGAACACCAGCAGACAAAGCACGCCGGCGCTTACCGCGGAGGCCATGGCCACGCCGAACAACCCCGACTCCCTCACCAGCAGCGCCGCCCCCAGCAGGTTGAGCAGCAGCGCGACGAAATAGGAGAGGGCGAGCTCGCCGGTCCGGCCGGCAAGGTAGTAATGGGTGGAGAGCAGGCGGTAGACGCCGAGCAGGAAGCTGGAGGCGAGCAGGGCGGCAAAGACCCGAGGCTCCACCCGATAGGCGGAGCCGGCGATCAGCGGAATGAGCCACGGCTCCGCCAGGTAGAACGCCGCGGCCGTCAGCGCGCCTACCAGGGTGTAGATCAGGAGATATCGCCCCAGGATGCGGTGGGCTTCGGCCGGCCCGTTGCGCTCCCAGGCCTGGAAGATGCGCGGGTGAATGTAGGTCACCAGCGGCTCGTACAGCGCCTGCAGTCCCAGCGTGGCCACGGTGTAACCGATCACGTATCGTGCGATGAGCGTCGTGCCCATTCCGGCCAGCCCGATCACGTACCGATTGAGGGTCGCGTACATCTCCCCCAGGAGCATGACGCCGACGATCGGGCCGCCGAAAGTCAGGATCTCCCGCAGCCGGTGCGGCTCGGGCGCGCTGGCCGCCTTCCGCCAGCTCCGCCGGCGGCGCGCGGCGATCGGCAGCACCACCGCGGCGGTCCCGATGGTGCTGCCGATCAGGAAGGCCTCGATTGGCGAGCGGGGCCACCACCACACCGCGAGCGCGACTCCCGCCAGGATGCCCACGCGCTCGAGCACCACGACCATGTTGTAGCGCAGGTGCCGCTCCTGGACCCGCAGCAGCGCCTTGATCAGCGCGGCGAACTGGCCGGCGAACAGCGCGGCGATCAGCAACACCGCCAGGAGGGCACCGGGCCTGATGTCGGCCACACGGGGGTCGACGGCGATCGCCAGTCCGCCGAGTACCAGGCTCACGGCCGCGGTCGCGGCCAGCGAGAGGGAGAGACTCTCCCAGAGCACGGCGCCGCCGTCGCGCGAATAGAAGCGGACGATGAACTGGGGGGTCCCCAGGCCGCCGATGACCACGCACCATCGGATGATGGGGGTGACCAGCTGGAGCGAGCCGAAGGCGGACTGGCTCAACAGCGCGGTCAGGACCCGGGTCTGGGCCAACCCGAGCAGAGGAAGCGCGGCGAAGCTGACGTAGTAATAGAAGGGCGCCGGCAGGCGAAGACGCGACTTACCGGCCGACATGCACGAAGCGATCGATGATGCGGGCCACTCGTACCCCGTCGTGCGCCGTGGTCAGCAGCGGCTCCTGGCCGCGAACCGCGGCAAAGAAGTTGGCGAGGTGCGCGCGAAACCCCTTGTCCGGCTTGGAGAGCGCCGGGGCGGAGCTGCGCGCACCGTGGGCGGAGAGCCGCGAAAACTCGTCCAGCACGAACGCCTTCCCTCCGGCGAAGACCTCCAGTCGCTCCTTGGCAAGCCCGGCGTTCCCCTGGCCCGAGTACACCACGGTGGCCAAGTCCCCGTTCTGGAATCGCAGTGACAGAGCGAAATTGTCTTGCGCGGCCGATGCCTGGGCCGCGCCGCCGAGAAAGCCTCCGCTCACGTCCGTCACCTCGCTGTCGGCCAGGTAGCAGACCAGATCGATGAAGTGACAGCCTTCGCCGATGAGGCGTCCGCCCCCTTCCAGCGGATCGAGCGACCAGTGCCCCACCGGCAGGAGGGGGGCATTCACCCGATAGAGAAACTGCCGCGGCTGTCCGGCCGTAGCGAGCGCCTCGCGCAAGGCAAGGGTGAGCGGCGCGAGCCGGCGATTGAAGCCGATCGTCAGCATTCCGCCCTCCCGTATCACCGCCGCTTCGACCGCCTCGGCGTCGGCCAGGGTGAGCGCGAGCGGTTTTTCCAGGTGCACGGCCTTCCCCGCCGCCAGCGACTGGATCGCCAGCCGGGCGTGGGAATCGTGCCGGGTGCCGATGATCACCGCGTCCACCGCGGGGTCGGCCAGGAGCTCCGATGGGTGCGTCGTCAGCAGCGCCGGCCGGTAGACCGCGTCCAGCCGGGAAAATGCCGTCGACCCCCTGTTGGCCACGGCGTGCAGCCGCGCGCCAAGACCGGAGAGGTGGGGAAGCAGATTGGCCTCGACGAACGAGCCCGCCCCGATCACGCCGATCCGGAGCTCGCCGGCTTTGGCGACGGTGGCCTTCCGGCGAACGGGAGCTGGACGCGGAGCCTCGAGCGGCTTGGTCGGATACAGCAGCACCGCGGCCAGGGCCGTGTCCGGAGTCTCGACCAGGTCCCGGTAGGCCCTCTCCGCCTCCGCGATCGGGACCCGGGCAGAGATCATCGGCTCGACCGAGAGCGTCCCGTCCCGAAGCATGGTCATGACCTGAACGAGATTGCGGCCCTCGGTCCAGCGCACATAGCCGACGGGGTAGTCGAGGCCGCGCCGCTCGTAGGCGGGATCGTAGCGGCCGGGGCCGTAGGAGCGGCTCACGGTGAGCTCGAGCTCCTTGCCGAAGAGCGGCCCTCGTTCGAGCGAGAGTCCCATATCACCGATCATCACGATCCGGGCTCGGTCGCGCGCGTAACCCAACGACTGGTTGGTCACCTCGCTGTCCCGGAGCGCGGCGCAGAGATAGACCACGTCGGCTCCGAGACCGCCGGTGAGTGCCAGCACCGTGCGCCCCAGGTCCTCCTCGGCAGCGGGGTCGAGCACGTGATCGAATCCAAGATCGCGTGCCAGGCGCCGCCGGGCGGCGATCGGCTCGACCCCGATGACGCGCAGGCCCGACGCGCGCGCGCACTGGGCGGCGAGGAGACCCACCAGACCGAGACCCACCACCGCGGCAGTCTCACCGAGGGTCGGCTCTCCCAGCCTGACCCCGTGCAGCGCGATACATCCGACTGCGCCGAAGGCCGCAGCATCCAGGCTCACTCCTTCCGGAACCGGCGCGACGAGCTGCTGGTCCACCGCGACGTATTCGGCATGGACCGCCCCGGCGTACGCCACCCGGTCACCCGGGCCGACCGAGCGCACCTCATCCCCCACCGCAGCCACGAGCCCGGCCCCGCTGTAGCCCAGCGCGGTGCGTTCCTGAGTCTTGGCAACGAGCTTCCGGCCGGTCGCCTCCAGTCCCTCGGACCGGAGGCTCTCCGCCAAGCGGCCGAGCGACGACGGGTTCCGCACGCCGCGCGCGAGCAGCCCGCCGGCGCCGTAGCCGGCCGTTTCCGTCCCGGTGCTGATGAGCGACGCACCGACCGCGATCAGGACCTCGCGTGGTCCGCAGCGAGGCACATCGACCTCGACCACTTCGGCGACCTGGCGGGCGTTGAGGAAGACCTGTTTCACCGCTCGGCCTGCAGTCCCAGGCGCGCGCTGGCCATGGCGCGGAGCATCCAGGCCTGACCCCAGCGGATGAATGGAACCGTGGTGCGGAGCCGGAAGCCGAAGGAGCGACGGCTGGCGGAGGCGAAGTAGCCGGCCTCGCGCGTGGTGGAGACCCAGAGGTAACGCGCCGCCGCGCTCAGGCTCCGCGCCAGGTGAGACGGCAGGTCGGCCACGGCCAGTCCCGGCCGCCCCGCAAGCTGCGCGGCACAGAGCAGCGCCTCGGCGCAGCTGTGGACTTCCACCGTGCCGGGCCGGGCCGGGCTCATCAGCGGGGTTCCGTCGATCGCGAAGTACTTCCGCAACCAGGTCTCGAAGTAACGATCAGCGGCCCGACGGAATTCCTCCCGGCCGGTGCAGCGCGCGATCGAGTCGAGCATGCGGATCTCGAACCCCGAGTGATAGAGGTCCTGCTGCAGACCCGAGCTCTGTGCCGCGGACCAGTAGTTGAGGGTTCCGTCTTCCCGGAGCTCGCGGAGCGCGAAGCGCGCGGCATTGAGTCCGGTCTGCATCCACTCCTCCCGACGCACCTCCCCGCCGATTCGGACCAGGAACTCCGCGGCCAGCAGGTTCGCGTTATGGACCTGGAAGCGGTCCACCGGAGTGTAGGAGAAGCAGAACGCTCCGTCGGCTTCGGGGACGCTGCGGTTGAGACTGTCCAGAATGAATCGGCAGACCTCCTCGCAGCGTCGTAACGCGGCGGGGTCGCCCCGGCGGCGGTAGCGCAGCCAATAGGCGTCGCCGACGAAGGCGGAGGTGACCACATTGGGGGTGTTCCGCGGAATCAGCACCCGGGCGCGCCAGTCAAAGGGATATCCCCAACCGGTGCCCTGCCCCGATGTGACCCGATGGGACTCGAGCCAGTCGAAGCACTGATCCGCAGCCGGAGCCCCGCGGAGACGGCGCGGCGCGCCTTCCATCGATTCGAGATCCAGGAATGCGGCGGCGAAGAGACCCATCGCCTTGGCGTTGACCTCCGGGCGAGCGCCGACCAGGCGTCTCAGGCCCAGCGGGAACAGCACATCGAGGCGTGAGAGGGCGCTCGCCACGGCTCGCCGGGGGAAGCTCCCGCCGGCGAGGGCCCAGAGGCCGAGCCGATGATCCCAGAGATCGTACGGGTCCCAGCCGCTCCAGCCGTTCCGCTCCAGCCAGTTGACCAGCCGGTCGATGTGGGTCTCCAGCAGAGCAATGGTCCGGGTCGGCGTGCTCGGCGGCGAGGAAGTCGTCATCCGGCGACTCCCTCCCGGCGCGCACCGAGGGGCGATGCTACCAGCGCCTCCACCACACGTTCCGCCGCGTGGCCGTCCCAGCCTTCCGGGCATCGCGCTCCCACACCCGGCCGGCCGGATGCCAGCGCGGCTTCGAACGAGCGCACCACACCCGAGACCGTGAGCGGCCAGGGCGCCATGCGATTGGTGCCACGTTCCACGGTCACCGGCCGCTCGGTCACCTGGCGGAGGGTCACGCAGGGCACCCCGAGCGCCGTGGTCTCCTCCTGTAGACCGCCTGAATCGGTCAGCACCACCGCGGCGGCTTCGCTCAGTGAGAGCATCTCGGTGTAGCCCAGCGGTGGACAGGTCCGCAGCGGGCGAGCCAGGTCGTCCAGCCGGAACGCCTCGATGTTGGCCCGGGTGCGCGGGTGCAGCGGCAGGACGACCGGCAGCCTGTCAGATACCTCGACCAGAGCCTCGAGCACCACGCGCAGCGTCACCGGCTGATCGACGTTGGAGGGCCGGTGCAAGGTGGCGAGGACATAGCCTTCGCGAGCGAGCCCGAGCCGGGCCGGCACCGCCAGCGCCTGCGCGGCGGCCAAGTGGGAGAATACGGCATCGATCATCACGTTGCCGACGAACACCACACGCTCCGGTGAAATTCCCTCCGCCAGAAGGTTCGGCAAGGCGTCATGGGACGGGGTGAAGAGCAGGTCGGAAACCCGGTCGGTGAGCACCCGGTTGACCTCCTCGGGCATGCCCCAGTCACCGCTCCGGAGGCCCGCCTCGACATGCGCGAGCCGACAGCCGAGCTCCCGCTTGAGCTTCGCGGTCGTGAGCGCGCACGCCAGAGTCGAGTTGACGTCGCCGACCACGATCACCCAGTGGGGGCGGATGGACACCAGCACCGGCTCGAACCCCATCATCACGCGAGCGGTCTGCTGCGCGTGAGTGCCGGAGCCTACCCCGAGGTAGTGATCTGGTGGAGACAACCCGAGGTCGCGAAAGAACGCGTCGGACATCTGGTCGTCGTAGTGCTGGCCGGTGTGCACCAGGACGCCGGCGTGACCGGCCGCCCGCAGCGCGGCCAGGATCGGCGCCACCTTCATGAAGTTGGGACGTGCGCCGGCCACCAGCAGCACGGTCAGGGTCACGGCATCACGGGGGAGGGTGTGGTCCGCACCGGATCGCCGCTGGGCGGGCCGTCAGTACTCAAGCGGAAGCGCGACCCGACCACCGTCCCGGGCGGAGAGATAGGTGGCGATGAGGATCTCGAGCGAGTGCAGGCCCTCCCGCCCGTCGGTGTCGGGCGTCGCCTCGCCCCGGAGCGAGTTGATCACGTTATCGTAGTAGAGCGGATGCCCGAAGCCGTAGACCGACGTGGTCTCGTAGCTTGCCTGCTCCACGCTGGCATCGTCCGGATCGGCATCCGCGAACTCCCAGGCCTCGATCTTGTTGACAGCCACCCCGCCGATCCGGACCGTGCCTTTCTCTCCGATGATGGTGATCGAGCCTTCGTAATTCTTGGGATAAGTGAGCATGGTGACATTCATCGAGCCCAGCGCGCCGGTCCGCCAGCGAATGCTCACGACCCCGGTGTCCTCCACCTGAATATTGCGGCCCAGGGTGGCCGTGTAGGCCTGCACGCTTTCCACCGGCCCGATGAGCCAGTCGAGCAGGTCCACGTAGTGGCTCGCCTGGTTCATGAAGGCGCCGCCATCGAATTCCCAGGTGCCCCGCCAGGCGGCGCTGTCGTAGTAGGCCTGCGGCCGGGACCAGAAGACGTTGATGTTTACCATGTAGATCCGGCCGAACCGCCGCTTGTCCACCGCCCGCTTGAGCAGCTGGAGGGTCGCGTTCCGGCGGTTTTGCTTCACCACGAAGAGGTGCACACCCGCCTGATCGCAGGCGTGGACCATGCGCTTTCCGTCCTGCCAGCGGGTGGCCATCGGCTTCTCGGTCATCACGTGCCGCCCCGCCGCCGCCACCAGCACCGCCTCCTCGGCGTGAATCCCGCTCGGCGTCGCCAGAATCACGATGTCGGCCGACGTTCCCGCGAGCAAGGCGTCGATGGTTCGGAAGGCGGGGGCTCCGGTCCGTTCCTGAGCCCGCTCCAGGGCGTTGGGGTCGATGTCGCAGATCCCGACCAGCTCGGCCCGGTCGGCATGACGCTCGAGGGCATCGAAATGGTTGGCCGAGATGCGTCCACACCCCACCAGGGCAAATCGAATTTTGCGATCCTTGACGAACGGCTTAGTGATGAACATGGATCTCGGGGTGAGTGCGGGTTCGGGTAGGATCGCCTCCAATCTAAGCGTGGCCCGGGTTCGCAGGAATGCGACAGTGGCGCCACTGGCTGGGTACCGGGGCTGGCGCGAAGCCGCCGGACACGCTATCATGTGAATAGTTTCACAAACCTTTGCTCTCGCCGCCTCTCCTGCCGGGCCGGCCGAGACGGGCGGTGCACCCTGCTCCCGGTGGCGCCGCGATCCACCGGAAGGAGACAAGTTCATGGCCACTGCGAACCCTCCCGTGTCCCCCGACGCGGTCTTTCCGGCCGCGGCCGTCGGCAAGCTGTTCGCTCCGCCGGAGACCGAGGTCCCAGCCGACAAGCTCCGGCGCCTGCTGCGTGAGGCGCAGGCGGCCGGGAGCTATCTCCATACCGCGGGCGCTTACGATGCCTTCACCGCGGCCATCATGACTCGGCTCGGCTTCAAGGCGCTGTACGGCAGCGGCTGGCAGCTCGCCGCGACCAAGAGCATGTTCCCCGACATCGGCGTCTACGCCTCGCATGACATGGTCAAGCTGGTGCACGAGATGTGGATGGGGGTCGAGGGCGCGCGGAACACCCATTATTACGATACCGACGGCAAGGAGATCCTGGACGCGCCGCCGGCGTTCGTGGACATGGAGGCCGGCTTCGGCGGGCCAACCCAGACGTTCACCCTGGCCACCGAGCTGATCCGGGCGCGTGCCGGCGGCGTGCACCTGGAGAACCAGGATCCGGCGAACCGCACCTGCGGGCACATCGTGAACGTCGGCAAGCAGAAGCGAAGCAAGGTGTTGGTCCCGCGGAAGCAATGGACGGCCAAGCTCAAGGCGATCAAGGCCGCGGCCCAAGCCACCGGGGTCGACGTGGTGATCATCGCCCGGACCGACTCGATCGACGGGGCCCTGCCCGATCAGGAGCCGGGTGGTGTGAAGATGGCCGTCGAGGACGCCTGGGAGGCGGCCGAGCTGGGGGTCGACGTGATCTGGCCGGAGTTCAACAATACCGAGCTGGACCAGCCGCAGGAGTTCGCCGAGGGAGTGCGCAAGTATTACCCCAACCAGATGTTGGGGTTCAACCTGTCGCCCTCGCTGTATTTCGGGAAGGCCAAGAAGGCCGGCACGCTGATCACCAATCAGCAGCTCGCCGATCTGGGCTTCACGCTGCAGTTCTCCACCCTTTTCAATTTCCGCACGGCGGGGCTGGCGCTGGAGAGGGGTCTCAACAAGTTCCTCAGCAGCGGTCTCGATGCGCTCGCCGATCTCCAGATCGAGGAGGACGAGGCCGCGGGCGGCTCGCCCAGCACCAAGATGCATCAGAAGTTCGCCGGGATGAACCGGTGGCTGATTCTGGAACAGGTGCTGAGCGGGGAGAAGTAGCCGGCTCGGCTCAGCCGGTGCGCTCGGGAGTCCCGTTGCCCCGGGCACCTGGCAGGAGCGCCTGGTAGAGCGCCAGCAGGTTGGAAAACGCCGAGCTCCAGTTGTACCGCTCGCGCACGGCACGGCGGCCCCGCTCGCCCATGGCCTGGATCGTGGCGGGGTCGGCCAGAATTTGCTCCAGGCAGTCCGCCAGGCCCTCCGGGGTGTTGTCGGTGACCAGTCCCGCCCCGACCTCCAGCGTCATCCGCGCCACATTGGTGTCCCGGCTCGCGACCACCGGGAGCCTTCGGGCCCAGTACTCCGTCAGCCGGTTGGGTACGCCGAGCGCGTTGAAATCGCTGGCCTCCAGCAGAAGCACGCAGCCGACGGATGCCGTGGGAAGCAGCTGATCGAGCAGCTCGTCGCGGGCATAGGGGCCGCCGATGAGCACATCGCCGGTCAACCCCCGCTCCTCCACCGCGCGCTCCAATTGGGCTCGGTCCTCTTCCCGTGGAAACCAGCCCCAGAACGCCAGCCGGCAAGGGCGCCTCGCCCGCAGCTTGGCAAAGGCATCGACCATGAGGAAAATGCCCCGATCCCGGTTGAGCAGCCCGGTGGTGACCACGAGTGGGGGCTGGGAGCGTACCGGCCGGGTGTCCGTGGCTTCCTCCAGCAGCTCCTCCTCCACGTAGTTTCCCACCACAGCGGTGCGTATGGCCGCTCGCTGGTAGCGGTCGGCCATCATGTCGGTGATGGTGACGACGCCGGCGAACGATCGCCGGCACGCCAGGAGCTCGTAGCGGTCGAACAGCCGGCCCGCCGCGACGCTCGCGGGCCGCCAGCCGAGCTGGTTGAAGTGAGGGATGGTCTCGGTGTAGACCTCGTGGGCATCCCACACGACCGGAGTTCCGGTGAGGTGATGCAGCGCCTGCATGACGGGCATCAGCTCGGGGTCGTGGAAGTGATAGAGCTCGGCCCGCGTCGCAGCCGCCCGCCGGGCGGCGAGCAGTGGCCAGAGGGTCCGCCGGGCGAACGCTCCTCTGGGCTGGGGCAGCGGAATGATGTGCACCCCGTCCACCACTTCCTCACGGTCGTGAGGAAGCACCAGATGTACGTCGTATCCCGCCTCGACCAGCGAGCGACATTCGCGGCGAAAGATCCGAGTATCAAACGCGGGATGGGCAGTGCTGAGGTGACAGACCACGGGCCGCCGGTGTGTCACCAGCCCCGGCCGGCTCACGACCGCACGCCGTCGACGCCGGTGCAGTGCAGGAATGATTCGGGGAAATCCTCAGGCAGGCGGCGCTGGGTCACGAAGCCGATGCCGCCGTATCCCGCGTCTCGGAACCAGCTCCCTACCTCCTCATTGGAGTGCCGGTGGATGTACCGGGGGGTGAAGCGGTCCCGCGCCGCATGCATGGCCTCGTTGAATCCGTAGCGGATCGATCCCGCTTGGCCGTTCGCGCGCAGGTTCTGATGCGCGAGATAGAGTGGAACCAGGGGGAGGAGCACGGCCGTCTGCAGAGATTCCGGCAGCCTCCAGCACACCGGCCGCAGCAGCCGCTCCAGCAGCATGAGTCCCCTCCGCACCACGCTCCGCTCCTCGTCCTCATGGCTGTAGACCCAGACGTACAGCCTGCCCCCGCGCCGGGTCAGCCGGCTCAGCGACTGAAAAGCCGTTCGGGTCGAGAATGTATGGTGGATGACGCCCTGGCTGTAGACGAAATCGAAGCTCTCCTCCGGAAACGGCGGCGCGAAGACCGAGGCCTGCACCACGTGAAGAAAGGGGTTGCCGCCGAAATGCCGTCGCGCCGCGTCGACGGCGTAGCTGAGGTCGATGCCCACCAGCTCGCACTCCTGAGTCCGGGAAACGTGATCCGCGATGCCCCCGATTCCGATGCCCGCCTCCAGCACCCTGGCATGACGCACCGGCCGCTCCTCGAGATCCAGCATGCGATCCATGCACCGGTAGATGTGCTCCGGTGTCATGTTCCAGTAGGTCCGCCCGTCCCACTGGTAGTCCAGCCACTCGCGGGAGAAGGTGCGGAGCACATCTTCCTCGCCGGGCATGGGCGCCAACTGCGGCAGATGGTAGCCCGGAAGCTCGGCCCGCAGTCTCCCCCCGAGCTCCTGCTCGAATCGGGCGCCGACGCCGGTCGGGAAGACCAGCATGCGGGGCACGCCACCGAGGATCGGATACGCGACCTTGCGCACCCGGTTCAGTAGCACGCCGGTTTCGACGTCCTCCTCCAGCGTGGTGGGATCGATGCCCATGGCGCCGGCGCGGGCGCGCTCCGCCGCCTCGAGCGGCCGCCGCCGGGTGTCCCAGGCGATCAACTCCAGCGGCGTCCGATCGATCGGGCAGGCCAGCAGGCTTTGGAGTCGCCGCCTCATTCGGGGTTACGGCCCCCCGCTCACCTTCCGGAGCGCCGGGTTGCTCGTCGCCTCCGTCACCTGGATCCCGTCCTGCTGCAGCCGCTCCACCTGCCAGCGGTCGAGCCGGACCATCACCTCGTACTCGTCCCCGACCTCGTCCCGGCTCAGCACCTCGCCCTGGCGGTAGAGCGCCGCCAGCCTGGCTCCGTCGGCCACCGGCAGGCGGATCTTCACCGTCGGCCGGCCGGTACGCTCCATGGTCCGGAGCACGGCCTTCAAGGCGGCCGTCCCGTCGGTCCGCATGGTGCTGGCGGTGATGGCGCCGGGATAGAGCTCCCGCACCCGCTTGGCGAATGCCAGCGGGACGGGCACCGCGTCGATCTTGTTGAACACCGGCAGGATCGGCCGGTCGGCGAGATCGAGCTCGGCCAGCACCCGCTCCACCACGTGGAGCTGGCCCTCCCAATCGGGGTGGCTGGCGTCGATGATGTGGAGCAGCAGGTCGGCCTCGCGCACCTCCTCCAGCGTTGCCCGGAAGCTTGCGACGAGGTGGTGCGGCAGCTTCCGGATGAATCCGACCGTGTCGGTCACCCGGGCCTTCTGGCCTTCGCCCAGCTCCACCTCCCGGGTGAGCGTGTCGAGGGTGGCGAAGAGCCGGTCTTCGACCAGAATCTCGTGCTGCCCCGACAGCGCGCGCAGGATGCTCGACTTCCCGGCATTGGTGTAGCCCACCAGGGCGACGCTGAGCATCGGGTCGCGTCCCGCGCGCAGGTTCTCCCGGTGGCGCTCGACGCCTTTGAGCTTGGCCTTGAGTCCCTGGATGCGCTGGCGGATCAGCCGCCGGTCGGTCTCGAGCTGGGTCTCGCCCGGGCCCCGAAGGCCGATGCCGCCGCGGATACGGGACAGGTGGGTCCACATGCGGGTGAGCCGAGGCAGCAGGTACTCGAGCTGCGCCAGCTCGACCTGGAGCTTGGCCTCGTGGCTGCGAGCGCGAGTGGAGAAGATGTCGAGGATGACCTCGGAGCGGTCCATGACGCGCACATCGAGCTGGCGCTCGAGATTGGCGCCCTGGACCGGGCTCAGCTCCTCGTCGAAGATGACCAGGGTGGCGTCCGCGGCGCCCACCTCGGCGGCCACCTCCTCGACCTTGCCTTCGCCGATGAGGGTGGCCGGATTGGGAGCGGCGATCTGCTGGGTGATCCGTCCGACCACCTCGGCCCCCGCGGTGTCGACCAGCCGGGTCAGCTCCTCGAGGTGCTCAGTGACGTGACGGGCATCGGACGAGCCTTTCCGCGGAGCGGCCACCAGCACCGCGCGCTCGACCGGATCACGAACCTGGATCAATGCTCGAATGGAGACTCCTTGCCGTCCGGTCTCACTGACCGGCCGGAATGGGGATCAGTCCGCCCAGCCGGCTGAGCGGAGCGCGTCCCTGTCGGGTGAACGGCACCACGCGCGGCCCGAACGGCGTCCGCAGCGTGAGCTGGCCTTTCATGGTGTACGGCAGGGCCCCCGTCCCGAGCGCCGACCGGACCGCGGCGCTCACCCCGGACCAGTTGAACCGCAGGGGAAGCGAGAGCGCGGCGGTATCGCCCTTCTGCACCTGGAACTCGCTCCTGTACTCCAGGTCTCCCAGGTGCGAATCCTGCACGTCGAAGCCGAGCTGCAGTCCGGTGCCCTGAAGGTCGAAGCGGTTCGGGTTGAACACGCCGAGCTGCAGATCGAGCACGCCGCCGGTGACGCTCAGGCTCTTGAGAACGACACGATCGAGATGGATCTCCGGCTCCTTGAGGACCTCTCCGATGCCGGCGCAGCCGGCCAGCAGCAGCATCGCGATGATCACGCCCGACCGTGAAGCCAGCTTCATTCTTCTCCCAATCCACTTCGAGGAATATAACCGGCGCGCCGGTCTCGGGCCGTACCGATGTTGCACCGGAGTGGGGCGTGGGGCGGTGGGCCGGCTCACAGTGCTACTCCACCGCGTCCTGTCCGGTCGCCTCGTTCTTGCCTTTCGGTTGCCCATCACCTTCCCCCGCCCCCTCCGCCTTCCGCTTCTCCCACCAGTCCAGCCGCTCGGCCACCTTCTTCTCGTACCCGAACGGCCCGGGCACATAGAACGCGGTGCCCCGGAGCTGGTCGGGCAGGTACTCCTGCGGCAGGTAGGCGTCGGGCGAATCGTGAGCGTAGCGGTAGCCCCGGCCGTATCCCAGCTCCTTCATGAGGCCGGTGGGCGCGTTCCGGATGTGCAGCGGTACCGGCGCCGCGGGCGTATCCCGTGCCGCCTCCAGCGCGGCCCCCAGGGCCACCTTGGCGCTGTTCGACTTGGGCGCGGTGGCCAGGTAGATCGTCATCTCCGCCAGCGGAAGGTAGCCCTCCGGCGGACCGAGCATGTGAAAAGCGTCGCGGGCCGCGACCGCCAGCGGCAAGGCGGTGGGATCGGCCAGTCCGATGTCTTCGGCCGCCATGGCGATCGCCCGGCGGAACAGCGTCATGGGATCCTCTCCGCCGTCGAGCATGCGCGCCATCCAGTAGAGCGCCCCCTGCGGATCGCTGCCCCGGAGGGACTTGTGGTAGGCGGAGAGGAGATTGAAGTGCTCCTCGCCCGCCTTGTCGTACCGGGCGAAGCGCTTCTGCATCGCCTCCCGGGCCATATCGGTGGTGATATGCCCGCCCACGCCGGCGTGGGCGGCCGCCGCCTCGAGCACGGTGAGCGCCCGGCGGGCATCGCCGTCGGCCTCGACGGCGATGGAGCGCAGCGCGTCGTCATCTATCTGGAGCTGCATGGCCCCGAGCCCGCGCTCCTCGTCGGCCAGGGCCCGGCGCAGCAGCGTCTCGATGTGCTCGGCGGTGAGCGGCTGGAGGACGAAGACCCGGGTGCGCGAGAGCAGCGCGCCGTTGATCTCGAAGCTGGGATTTTCGGTCGTCGCGCCGATGAGAGTGAGGGTGCCATCCTCGGCCGGCGGCAGCAGGCTGTCCTGCTGGGCCTTGTTGAGCCGGTGGATCTCGTCGATGAAGAGGATGGTCTGGCTGCCTCCGGCGTCCAGCCGGGAGCGCGCCGCGGTGACGATCTCCCGAATCCTCGGCACACCCTCGGTAACCGCACTGAAGGGGACGAAGGCCCGCTCGGTGGTGGTAGCCACCAGATGGGCCAGGGTGGTCTTCCCGCTGCCGGGCGGTCCCCAGAAAATCATGGAACCGGGCACACCGCGCTCGATGGCCTCGCGCAGCGGCTTCCCGGGAGCCAGCAGCTGCTCCTGGCCGATGAACTCGTCCAGCGTGCGCGGGCGCATGCGTCCCGCCAGAGGCTGCGCCGCCCGGTTGGAGAACAGCGAGGCCTCCGCCTCCGCCGTGCGCTTCCGTGCCGTCATTGCACCCAGACCTCCAGCAGCCGCTCGGCGAGAAAGTATCCGGCGGCGCCCCCGAAGAACGCGAGGGCACTGAGCCACCCGCGCTTTGCCTGAAACTCGGGCACCAGGTTGGACGCCGCAACGTACAGCGTCACACCGGCGGACACGGCCAGGCCATGGCGAGCGAGCGGCGCGACCTGCTCGGTGAGCAGCACACCCAGCACCGTGGCCCCGCCCAGCACGGTGGCGGCTCCCATGGCCTGCCCCCGGGTCTGGCCCCCGGCCACCATGACGCTGGCGATGGTGACTCCTTCCGGCAGCTTGTGCAGCAGCACGGCCAGAAAGAGGAGGATGCCGAGCTGGCTGGAGACGAGAAATCCGCCGGCGATCGCAACGCCGTCGAAGAAGGTGTGCAGGGTGAGGCCGAGCAACGCGGATATGCCGGCGGAGGAGCTCACCCGGTGGGTCTCCTCGCCGAAATGGAAATGGGGGGTGAACACGTGCTGCGCCAGGTGCACCGCGAGATAGCCCAGCAGGATGTAGAGAGCGGCCGCCGGCGACCCGTCGAGCACCTCCGGGATGACGCCGAGCAGCGCCACGGCCAGCATGAACCCGGCGCCGAAGGCGAGGCACGCCTCGATCACCCGGAGGCTTCGGCGCTCCCGGTGCACCACTGCATACGCGCCCGCGATGTTGCCCACCGCCGCGGCCAGAGCAAAGAAGAGCGGGCTCAGAGCATCTCCCGGGCCATCGCCAGCAGGGTCTCGCGGGTATTGAGCGCCGGCGTCTCCAGCACCCGGTCCATCAGCATGGAGAGGATCTCCCCGATCCGGCGTCCGGAGGCGCCGGCGTCCCGCAGATCGTTGCCGGTGATCGCGAGGTCGGCCCGGGTGAGGGCATCGCCCCGCTGACGAACGGCGCGGACCACCGGCGCCCACGCCGGCTCGGCCCCGTGGCGCATGACCCAGAGCGCCAAGAGGTCCTCGGCGGCAGTGCCCACGCGAGACAGCCATCGGCGCACCGCCGGCTCGTCGATGCCTTCCGGCGCGGGCGGTCCCTCGGAGCACGCCGTCCCACGATCCACCTCGGCGCTGGAGGCGCGGAGCCGCCGGAGCACGTGGCCGGGGGTGGCGGTCAGCAGTGCCGTGAGCAGCACCGGATCGCGCCGGTCGAGCGGCAGCTCGGCTGCCCGCGCCAGGATCTCCGGCGGGGTGCGGTCCAGCTCCGGCATCCAATGCGTCGTCGCGCCCACCCCGCGCCAGAGGGAGACCAGCGCCGCCACCGACCGCGCCGTGCGCAGCCCCTTGAACCACTCGTCCCGCACCCGCTCGGCCGAGAGGTTGGCGAGACCGGACGCGGCCCTCCGGCCCGCGGACCAGGTGGCGGGCTCGATGGTGAAGCCGAAGCGAGCGGCGAAGCGGATTCCACGGAGGATCCGGAGATAGTCCTCGCGGAATCGCTGGGCGGGGTCACCGACCGCGCGGACTAGTCCATCCCTCAAATCGCCCAGGCCCCCGAACGGATCCTGCCATTCCCGCCGGATCGGGTGATAGGCGATCGCGTTGATGGTGAAGTCTCGCCGGGCCAGGTCTTCCGCCAGGGATACACCATACTCCACTACCGCGTGTCGTCCGTCGGTGATGACGTCGCGGCGGAAGGTGGTGACCTCATGCAATACCCGCCGGCGGTCGATCACCCCGATGGTCCCATACTTCGCCCCCACGGCGGCGGTCCGTCGGAAGAGCGCCTGCACCTCGGCGGGCGTCGCGGACGTGGCGATGTCGAAATCGGAGACGGCGTGAGGCTCATCGAGCAGCACGTCCCGGAGCGCGCCTCCGACGCACCACGCCTCATGGCCCGCCCGCTCCAACGTGCCGGCGATCTCCAGCACTTCCTCCGGAATGGAGATGGACTGGGGGAGCCTCATCACATGCCGTAGGGCACGCCGGCGGAGAGCGCGATCGTGAGCTCCATCCGGGCCTGGGAGGGCGTCCTGGGACCGGCGGGGATCACTCCCATCGCCACGGTGCGAGCACCGCCGCCGTCGAAGGCGTAGACAGGGATCACCTCGCCGAACGGGCACCGGCTCGCGAGCACGACCGGCTTTCCTTCGTCCAGCCAGCGGCTCATGGCGGGTACCGCCCCGGGCGGGACGTTACCTGCGCCGAAGGCGACCACCACGACCCCGGCTTGGTGCGGACGCGCATGATCGAGCATGCGTCCGTCATCGCCTACGACCACCGGAACCAGCCCGACGTCGGCCGAGAGGCCGTTCCGTGGAGTCGGGGGCGGCAGCTTCGGTGGCACCGGCGCGTGATACGTCACCGTTCCCCCCGCAACCCTGCCGATCGGTCCGGCGTGCGGCGCGGAGAACGCGGCCAGATCGGTCGCGTGGGTCTTGACCGCGGTGACCCCGGAGAACACCTCGCCGTTGAAGACGACCATGGCACCGCGGCCTTGGCTCGCGGGACTCGCGGCCACGGTAGCCGCGTCCGTGAGATTGCGGGGACCGTCCCAGCCGGCATCGCTCGAGGTGCGCATCGCGCCGGTGATGGCGACGGGGATCCGCGGATCGAGCGTCCGGCCGAGCAGGTACGCGGTTTCTTCGATGGTATCGGTTCCGTGGGTGACCACGATCCCCTTGACTTCGCCGGATTCCGCGACCGCGCGCACCCGCTCGCGCAGCGCCCACAGACGGTCGGGCCCGAGATGGCAGGCGGGCAGCTTGGCCCAATTCTCCACCCGGTACTCTCCCAGCCGCTGGAGTCCGGGCGCGAAGCCCACCAGTGTCTCGCCCCCATGGGTGGGAACATTGCCGCCCGCCGCCGGGTCCCGTTGCATGGAGATCGTCCCGCCGGTGAAGAGCAGATGAATCATGTGGTCACGAGCCGCGGAGCAATTCGTCCTCCACCAGCTCGACGATGAGGTGCTCCAGCGCCATGTGCATCACCTGGATCTGGCTGGTCTCGTCCGACCGCACGACGACGGCCTGATCTACCTCCGCCGCGAGCGGCCCGCCATCGCGACCAAGGAAGGCGGCCGTGCCAGCGCCGCGCGCCCGCGCCGCTCGGGCCGCGGCCATCAGGTTGGGGCTCCGGCCGCTGGTACTGTGGAGCACCAGCAGGTCGCCCGGCCCGCAGAGGGCGTCGACCTGGCGGGCAAAGATCTGCTCGAAGCCGAGGTCGTTCCCGGCGGCGGTGAGGAGCGAGGCGTCGGTGGTGAGCGCGACGGCGGCGAACGGCCGCCGGGCGACCCTGAAGCGCACGATGTACTCGGTGGCCAGATGCTGCGCATCCGCCGCGCTTCCGCCGTTCCCACAGAAGTAGAGGGTGCCCCCGTCCCGGAGCACGGCAGCGTAGCGCGCGGCCAGGTCGGCCACCTGCGCACTCAACGACTTGCTCGCGGTGGCCAGGTGGGCCAGCTGGTCGAGTCCCTCCTCCACCCGGGAGCGACTCACTCGTCGCCCTCGAGCAGCTGCCGGATCTTCTGCATCAGGGACTGCTTGAGCTTGATCGGCGGCACCGGGACGAGCGGCTCGTCTCGCAGAATCGCCCCGGGATTTTGAACCGCCAGCAGCTGCGCTTGCTCCTCGCCGTCCTGTTCGACCAGGAAGCCGATGCCGGCGGCGATGGTCCGTTTGTCCCCGTGATTGTCGGCCGCCATGATGTCGGCCAGTCCGAGCGATACCAGCTCCCGAGCCCGATGTCCCCGCGCCTGGGGAGAGAGCAGCGTGGTCGCATCGACCTGCATCCGCGCGCCCAGCTCCCGCCAGAGGGCAACCGCGTCGGGGGAGCAGCAGGTGTACCGTTCGGGGTGGGCGAGCACCGACACCCACCCGGTCTCCGCGATCCGGCTGAGCGCGTTGTTCACGGTGTCTAGCGCCACCATCCGGGGAAACTCGACCAGAATGTACCGCGTGCCGCCAAGGCTAAACGGTCGGGTGGCCTCGGTATCACCTGCCAGCGGCCGATCCAGCATCACCTCCGCGCCACGGTGCAGCCGGGGTGAGGCGGGGGCCTTTGCGCTCAGCGCCCGAAAGGCGTCCTCGTGCCGCGGGTTCGGACCCCGGGACGTCTCGCTGGAGCGAACATGAGGGGTAAGGCAGACGTCGGTGACCCCGAGCCGGCCCATTTCACGCAGCACTCCGACCGATTGCTCCACCGAGCGAGACCCGTCATCCACACCGGGCAGCAAGTGGCAGTGGAGGTCGATCACGCGTCGGGCCGAACCGAATGGAGGATCGAGCCGGCGAACTCGCTCAGCCCCTCCGGAGCGCGCTGTGCCTGGGCCAGGAGGGCGAGCGTGATGAGGGCATCTGCCGCGAGGAGATCGAGCGCCACCGAGCGGTCGCCCGGATGGGTCAGTACCTGATCCAACGCCTGCCGGGCCGCCCGGGCCAGCGCCGCCGGTACCGTGGGCCCGCCGTCGGCCGCCATGACATGCTGCTGGACTCGAGTCCGGAGAGCCGCCGGCGCCTCACTCGTGTGCCGCTCGACCCAATCCGCGAGCACCGTCAGGCGCCGACGCTTTCAGCAACTGGTCGATTGGCCAGCCAGGCGGAGACCAGACCCGGCGTGGCTGCGCGCGCGGCCGTCAGTTTGCCAGGGTCGCCGGCCCCCGCGGAGGCGAAGTGCGGGCGACCACCACCCCGGCCACCGCTCACCGCGGCGATGCGATTCACCAGGTCACCCGCTTTCCGGCCGGCGCTCACCAGATCGTCGGTGAGGGCCACGTGGATGGCACCGCGACCGGTGGTGCTGAACTGGACCAGCACAGCGCTCCGCTTGCCCTCGCGGAAGCGATCGGCGATCTGGCCCGCCTCGTCACGGTCCTCGGTGGTCGTCTCGGCCATGGTGAGCTGCACTCCGTCCACGTCCACGACTTCTCCGGCCGCGGAAGCGCCCGCCCCGGCCTTGAGCGCCTCCGCCAGCCGGGCCTCCAACCGCTGCCGCTCCTCCAGGAGCTGCTCCACCCGGCGCACCAGGTGCTCGGGCTGCGCCTTGAGGGTCTCCGCCACCTGGGCCAGACGCTGCTCCAGCTCTCGGATGGCCCGAAGCGCGCCGGTGCCGGTGACCGCCTCGATGCGCCGCACGCCGGCGGCGACGCCGGTCTGCGCCGAGAAGCGGAAGGTGCCGATCTGACCGGTGCTCCGCACGTGGGTCCCGCCGCAGAGCTCGATCGACGGACCCATCTGCACCACCCGGACTCGGTCACCGTACTTCTCGGAGAAGAAGGCCATGGCGCCGAGCGCGAGGGCGTCGGCGTAGGGCATCTCGCGAGTGGTGACGGGAGTGTTGGCAAGCAGCAGCTCGTTCACCGCCGCCTCGATCGAGTGCAGGGTGCCCGAGTCGATGGGCGCATGATGCGAGAAGTCGAACCGCAGCCGGTCCGGCTCGACCAGCGAGCCCTGCTGGCGCACGTGGGAACCCAGGTGCTTCCGGAGCGCGTAGTGAACCAGGTGGGTGGCGCTGTGGTTCCGCTCGATGTCGTGCCGGCGCGGCGCATCGACCGCGGCGAGCAGCGGCTCGGGGGCGAACTCCTCGGCGAATCTCCCGGACACGACAGTTCCCTTGGGGTCTTTCCGCACCGTGTCCACGGGCAGGGTCCACCCCTGCCCCGACACGGCGCCGACGTCGCTCACCTGGCCACCGGATTCGGCGTAGAACGGGTTCTCCCGCAGGATCAGGTCCACCCGCGGGCCCTCCTGCCGGAAGGCGAGGATGTCGGTGTCGGCCTCGGTACTCTGATAGCCGACGAACTTCTGCTTGCCACGCTTGAGGCTACGCCACTTGCCTGCCTTGGATGTGTGGACGGCTGGAGCCTGCCCAGTCACGATGAGCAACCCAGTCGCGGGGGTCACTCGTGCCGCCCGAGAACGCGCCCGCTGTTCCTCCAGCGCCCGCTCAAACCCGGCCACATCCACCGTGACCCCCCGCTCCCCGGCGATGATCTCGGTCAGATCGATCGGGAAGCCGAAGGTGTCGTACAGCTTGAAGACGTCCTCGCCGGGGATGGCTTTGGCGCCGGAGGCGAAGATCTCCTCCAGCCGCTTGAGGCCGCCCTCGATGGTCTCGAGGAAGCGGAGCTCCTCGGTTTGCGTCACCTCCTGCAGGTATGACTCCTTGGCCACGAGCTCCGGGTACACTCCACCCATCTGCTCGACCACCACTTCGGTGAGCGGGGCGAGCGTGGGCTCCCGCCGGCCGAGCAGCCAGGCGTGCCGCACCGCGCGCCGGAGGATGCGGCGGAGCACGTAGCCCCGGCCTTCGTTGCTGGGGTAGACGCCGTCGGCGAGCAGAAAGCTCACCGCCCGCGCATGATCGGCCAGCACCCGATAGGAGGCGCGCTCGTCGGCGGCCCGGTCGTAGGGGCGTCCGACCAGCTCGCCCACCCGCTCGATGATCGGCAGGAACGCGTCGGTGTGGAAGTTGTCGTCCTCTCCTTGCATGACCGCGGCGATCCGCTCGAGCCCGGCGCCGGTGTCGACCGACGGCTTGGGCAGCGGTGTGAGCGTGCCATCGGCCGATCGGTCGAATTGCATGAAGACCAGGTTCCAGATCTCCAGAAACCGGCCCTCCTCCGCAAGCCGCTCGAACTCGGCCTGGGGGATCTCGGCCGGCGCTTCGCCCGGCCGCCACTCCAGGTCGACGTAGATCTCGCTGCAGGGGCCGCACGGCCCGGTATCGCCCATCTGCCAGAAGTTGTCCTCGTCGCCCAGACCGTAGATCCGATGGTCCGGCAAGCCCGCGATCTCGCGCCAGTAGCCCCGCGCCTCATCGTCGGTGTGGTGGACCGTGACCCGCAGCCGGTCGGCGGGAATGCCGAGATACCTGGTGCCGGTGACGAACTCCCAGGCGTAGGCGACCGCCTCGCGCTTGAAGTAGTCGCCGAAGGAGAAGTTGCCCAGCATCTCGAAAAACGTGTGGTGCCGTTTGGTGTGGCCCACCTGCTCGAGATCGTTGTGCTTGCCGCCGGCCCGCACACACTTCTGGCAGGTGGTGGCACGACTGTACTCCCGCTGCTCCTGGCCCAGGAAGGTGCGCTTGAACTGCACCATGCCCGCGTTGGTGAACAGGAGCGTCGGATCGTCCGCCGGTACCAACGACGAAGAAGGCACCTCTCGGTGCCCCTGGGCGACGAAGAATTCCAGAAACAGGCGTCGGATCATAGTGGACTGCATGGAGACAAAATATAGAGGCACCAGCACCTACGGGCCATGGGCGGCGGTGGGATGCGCGGTCGGCCCGGCGAGGCGATCAGGCCACCACCTTAGCGACGATGTCGGAGATGTCGTGCCCGGTGAAGCCACGGCGCGCGAGATAGGCGAGAATGCGGCGGCGCTTGACCGGCCGCGGCAGATCGCCCAGCTGGGCGGCCCGCTTGGCAGCCAGCGCCTGCGGCACCCTGGTGCGATCGGCCCCCTCCGGCCACTCGGCCGCGAGCGCGCGGTCGATGTGGCCGCGGTCGACTCCCATGGCCAGGAGATCGCGCATCAGGCGGCCGGGACCCCGGCCGCGCGCGGCGCGGGTGCGCACGAAGTCCCGCGCGAACGCCCCATCCTCCAGCAAGCCCATTTCCGCCCCACGGGCCAATGCCGCCTCGACGGCCGGACGAGGATGACCCTTCCGCAGCAGCCGTCGCTCCAGGTCTCGCCGGGCGAACGAGCGTCGCTCCAGTGCGCGGAGCACCGTGTGAAACGCCGCCTCCGCATCCGCCGCCTGGGTCAGACGCGGTTGCAGCTCCGGAACTACCGGCTTCCCCACCGCGAGGCCGGCCGCGGAAGCGAACTCCCGCGGTACGGCCCCGAACTTCACGCCGTCGATGGCGAGGCGGACCGTGCCTGGCCGGCGGGGATCCGGCTCGACGGCGGTGATGATCGGCAGGGTCACTCCTCGTCGTCTCCCCGCGCCGCGCTCGCCACCGCATGCATGCCGAGGAGTTCCTTCACCTTCCCCTCGACCTCGGCCATGAGCGGCGGATTGTCGCGCAGGAAGAGCTTGGCGTTCTCCCGTCCCTGGCCGATCCGCTGATCGCCGTAGGAGTACCAGGCGCCAGATTTCTGAATGATGTTGGCCTCGGAGGCGAGATCGACCAGCAGCGAGGTGTGGCTGATCCCCTCGTCGAACATGATGTCGAACTCGGCCTGGCGGAACGGCGGCGCGACCTTGTTCTTCACCACCTTCACCCGCACGTGGTTCCCGATGACCGCTTCGCGCTCCTTGACCGGACCGATCCGGCGAATGTCGAGCCGCAGGGAAGCGTAGAACTTGAGGGCCTTGCCGCCGGTGGTGGTCTCCGGGTTGCCGAACATGACCCCGATCTTCTCCCGCAGCTGGTTGATGAACACCACCGCGCAGTTGGACCGGTTGATGGCCCCCGCGAGCTTGCGGAGCGCCTGGCTCATGAGGCGGGCCTGGAGCCCGACGTGGCTGTCACCCATCTCGCCCTCGATTTCGGCCTTGGGCACCAGTGCCGCCACCGAGTCGATGACGACGATGTCCACCGCACCCGAGCGCACCAGGATCTCCACGATCTCCAGCGCCTGCTCGCCGGTATCGGGCTGGGAGACCAGCAGGTTCTCGATGTCGACGCCGAGCTTCTTGGCGTATTCGATGTCGAGCGCGTGCTCCGCGTCCACGTAGGCGGCGACGCCGCCCATCCGCTGCACGTTGGCCGCCAGATGCAGGGTGAGAGTGGTCTTGCCCGACGATTCGGGCCCGTAGATCTCGGTGATGCGGCCGCGGGGAATGCCGCCGACGCCGGTGGCGGCATCCAGGTTGATGGCGCCGGTGGGGATGGCAGCCACCTTCACCCGGGGCGACTCGCTGCCCATCCGCATGATGGAGCCCTTACCGAGCTGCTTCTCGATCTGGGAGATGGCGAGCCCGAGGGCCTTCCGGCGATCGGCATCGAGCCGGGTCTCTTCTGCGGCCATTGTATCCTCTGATGTGTTGTAGTGGCTGATTTTGCTACACCGGAATACCTGCCTTGAACCTAATACCGAAAAGGAGCCGAATCAAGAGTAGATATGTGACTTGTTTTGCTCCACCAGAAAGCCTCAAAGACGCCACGCATCCTCCAGGTGCTCAATGGCGTACCCGCCACCCGCCCGGAACTGAATGGCGATGACGTCGAACCGGTACTCGTCGTTCGGGCGGCCGTGGCGCACCTGCCAGAGCGCCGCGACCTTGCCGAGGATGCGCCGCTTCTGCCAGCGGACGCTCTCCTGGGGGATGCCGCACAGCAGGGAGCCACGCGCCTTCACCTCCACGAACGCCACCAGTGAACCGCGCCGCGCCACCACGTCCACGTCGTGACGGCCCAAGCGGAAACGATGCCCTTCGATGTGCCACCCGCAGCTGGTGAGGAACGCCATCGCGATTCGTTCCCCCCAGAGCCCCCGCCGCTGACGTGCGTCTTCCCATTGCGAGGTCGGGGTGAAGCGTCGGGTGGGTCGCATGGTGCACGGTATCGGCGAGCGGCGGTGGGGGCGCCACCATTCCGGTGAGGAAGGGGGCCACAAAGCGCCGGAACGGTCGACCGGCGCTGAGGACGTCCGGACGCTACCGCTGGATTCGAGTCGTGGTCGTTGGAAGGAGAAGGCGTGCCACCGATCGCGTGCGCCTTGAGTCGGCGGGGCACCCCTCAGGCCATGTCGTTCACCGGCAGTATTCGTCGATCTGCTCGATCCCGATCCGCACATCCCGCGGCTTGCTTCCGTTGGCGGGGCCCAGGATGCCGGCCTCCTCGAGTTGGTCCATGATCCGCGCTGCCCGCCCGTAGCCGATACCCAGCTTCCGCTGCAGCAGCGAGGTCGAGCCGCCCTGGTTCTGCACGCAGGCGATGGCGGCGTCCTTGAACTGCGGGTCACGCTCCCCGGGGTCGGTGGCCTCGTCGCCTCCTTCCCCTTCGGCCTCCGGCACCTCGTCGAGGATGTTGCTCTCCGCCAGCTCCGCCATCCCCCGGTGGTCCCGTTCCTCGCGCCACTGGCGGTACCGCTCCATGATGCGCTCGCTCTCCTCGGTGGAGATGTACGCGCCCTGCAGCCGCATCGGGTCGCTCTTGCCCGGCTCGAGAAACAGCATGTCGCCTTTCCCCAGCAGCGCCTCCGAGCCGTTCTGGTCCAGGATGGTGCGGCTGTCCACCTTGGAGGCGACCCGGAAAGCGATCCGGCTGGGAAAGTTCGCCTTGATGAGACCGGTGATGACATTCACCGAGGGGCGCTGGGTGGCCAGGATGAGGTGGAGCCCAACGGCGCGTGCCTTCTGCGCCAGCCGGGCCAGCGGCGTTTCGACCTCTGTCTGCACCGTCATCATCAGGTCGGCCAGCTCGTCGACCACCACGACGATGAGCGGCAGCTTCCCTTCGGTGTAGGTGTCACCCACCGGCGCCGGCGGCGGGGTGTCGGGCGGCTCGGCTACGATGTCGGTGAGGGTCACCCGGCGCGGCACCGGATTCCGGAGCGGCTTGCCCTCCAGGACCTTGCGGTTGAAGTCGCTGAGATTGCGGGCACCGTTGGCCTCCAGCAGAACGTAGCGGCGCTCCATCTCACCGACAGCCCACTTGAGGACCCGCGCGGCCTCCTTGTTGTTGGTGACGACCGGGTGCCGCAAGTGGGGGAGGTCCTTGTACATCGACAGCTCCACCATCTTGGGATCGATCATCAGCAGGCGGAGATCTTCCTTGTGCTGGTAGTGGTAGATCAGCGAGGTGATGATGGCGTTGATTCCGACCGACTTGCCGGTGCCGGTGGCGCCCGCGATGAGCAGGTGCGGCATCTTGGCCAGATCCGCGATGACCGGGCGGCCCTCGAGGTCGAGCCCCAGCGCTACCGGCAGGAGCCGCTCCTCGCCGCTCCACTGCTCGTCTTCCAGCAGCTCGCGCAGCAGCACCACGCGCGATTTCGGGTTGGGCACTTCGACGCCGACCATGTCGCGCCCGGGAATCCGGGCGACCCGGATCGAGCGCGCGCTCATCTTGAGCGCGAGGTCGTCGGCCAGGGTGACCAGGCGGTTCATCTTGACTCCGGCCCGGAGTCGAACGCCGTACTGGGTCACCACTGGTCCGGTGGTCCGGCCCGCCACGTCGCCCTCGACCTTGAACTCCGCCAGGGTGGACTCGAGCCGCTCCTGCAGCACGTCGAGCTCGGCCTCGCCGGCATCCACTGCCTTGGCACGCGGCGCCTCCAGCAGCTCGACGTCCCAGACCGGGCCGAGCTCCTTCTGCCCGGGAGCCCGTCTCGGGTCTGGCCGCTTGCCAGGCTTGAGCCTTCCGGTCTTCCCATCGCCGCGAGCCGCGGCTGGCTTGACCGGCCCATCGGCCCGGGGCAGCGCCGGTGGGTCTTCCTCTCCCTTGGCCGCCGAGGCCGGTGCCTTGCGTGCGCGACCCTCGGCATTGCTGCCAGTGGTGCCCGGCGTGAACGGCGACTCCGGCTTCCGTTCTAGCGGCTGCAGCGGGTGCCAAGCGAACGTCGCGAGGGTGAGTGCGGTGAGCGCCAGGAAGCCCACCAGGACGGCGCCCGCGGTGCCGACGCCCATGGGGATCTCCACCGCGAAGAAGCCCGGCACCACGCCCACCATTCGGCCGAGCAGTCGCTGATTGTCGAGGTCGCGGACGCTGACGTGCAGGAGGACTCCGACCAGGTAGGGGAGCAGCACGCTGAGACCGACGATGAGGAACGCCGCGCGCTTCATGTCCAGCGTGCCGAGCCGCTCGAAGCCGGCCAGCGCGAGCGCGATCCCGAGCACCGGAATGCCCAGCGCGCCGGCACCCAGCACCCGCCAGAGCGTCGCGCCCAGCGCGTGCCCGATGGGCCCGGTCACCGACAGAGGCAGCAGGGTGAGCCCGACGAACAGACCGATCACCAGCGCGGTGACCGCGCCGAACCGTCTCCGCTGCACTCCGCCCGCTGGGCGGCCGTTCTCGGTCGTCATACCGGCACTGGCGCGAGCGTCACCCGGCGTTCGTGGAAATACGGCAGGACCGGGTAGGCGTCGAGGTGGGCCGCGTCGACGACGTCGTCCCGAAAGCCCAGCTTGATCAGCTCCCGGCCGGCCCGGCTGTAGGCCAGCGGGCGCTCCCAGTTGTCGCCGTACCGGCGCACCAGGTCGAGGCTGGCGATGCCCGCGTCGCTCAACCACCGCCGGGGTCGCCGGTCGCCCAGCACCGCGGCCACCAGCCTGCCGGCGCAGTAGGCGTCATCCAGCGAGAAGGCGCCGTCCCGACCCGCACATACCACCAGCAGGTCGCCATCGCGCTCCAGGGCCTCGCGCGCCTTCTCCGCGGCCAGGCTCAGATTAGCGGCACACGCGGGGTAGACGGCGGCCGCGCCCTGGCAGGCGAGCAGGGCCTTGGTCCCGTTGGTGGTGGTGATGATGATGGTCTTCCCCCGCACCGCGGACTCGGTCATCTCCAGCGGGCTGTTCCCCAGGTGAAAGCCGGGAATCCGCACGCAGTTCTTCTCTCCCGCGAGCAGCACGTCCGCGCTCCCGATGGTCTGTGCCAGGCGGAGCGCCTCCTCGGTGGATGCCACCGGGATCATCGCCTTGGCGCCGCGGGTCAGCGCCGCGCACATCGCGGTGGTGGCGCGGAGGATGTCCAGCACGAACACGGTCCGGCCCTGCACCTCGGCGGGGATCAGTCCGACTGGAGTGAAGAGGACGTCGAGCCTCATGTCTCTGGTCTGAGCAGCTGCGGCTCCCGCTCGAGGAATCGGGTGTCCACCGCGCCGGCCACGAAGTCAGGGTGGCGGATCACCCGGGCGAGAAAGGGAATCGTGGTGGTCACACCCTCGAGGATGAAGCTGTCGAGCGCCTGACCCATCCGGGTCAGCGCCTCCGCGCGATCGTTGCCGTGCACGATGACCTTGGCCAGCAGCGAGTCGTAGTACGGCGGCACCGCATAGCCCGCATAGACGTGGGTATCGACCCGGACTCCGGGGCCGCCCGGCGGATGGTACGCCGTGATCAGCCCCGGCGACGGCTGGAAGCCGCGGTAGGGATCCTCGGCGTTGATCCGGCACTCGATGGCGTGCCCGCGCAGCCGGCGCCCGTCGCCCTGGAATCCGATCGGCTCGCCCGCGGCCACCCGGATCTGCTCCTTGACCAGGTCGAAGCTGGTCACCATCTCGGTGACCGGGTGCTCCACTTGGATCCGGGTGTTCATCTCCATGAAATAGAACTGCCCGTCGGTATCGAGCAGGAACTCGATCGTGCCCGCCCCACAGTAGCCGATGTTGGAGGCCAGCGCCACGGCGGCATCGCCCATGCGTCCGCGCAGCTCCATGTCGAGCGCCGGGCTGGGACTCTCCTCGACCAGCTTCTGATGCCGCCGCTGAATGGAGCAGTCGCGCTCGCCCAGATGGACCACTCTGCCGAACGCGTCGCCCATGACCTGGATCTCGACGTGCCGCGGGTGCTCCAGATATTTCTCCACGTAGACCGCACCGTTGCCGAACGCGGAGAGCGCCTCGTTCTGCGCCAGGCCGAACAGCTGACTGAAGCTCTCCGGGTCCGGCGCGATCCGCATCCCTTTGCCGCCGCCGCCGGCGGTCGCCTTGATGATCACCGGGAAGCCGATCTGGGTGGCGAACAACAGGGCGTCGTCCGGGTCGTCGATCGTGCCGGGAGACCCGGGCACCGTGGGAACGGTGGCCTCCTGCGCCAGCCGGCGGGCCGTGGCCTTGTCGCCCATCTGCCGGATCTGGTCGCCGGTGGGGCCGATGAAGGTGATGTTGGACGCGCGGCAGGTGTCGGCGAACTCGGCGTTCTCCGCCAGGAAGCCGTAACCCGGGTGGATGGCGTCCGCCCCGGTGATCTCGGCGGCGGCGATCAGGTGGGGGATCCGCAGGTAGGACGCCCGGCTCGGCGGCGGGCCGATGCACACGTCGTCATCGGCGAAGCGCACGTGCAGCGATTCGCGGTCGGCCTCGCTGTACACGGCCACCGTCTCGATGCCGAGCTCGCGGCACGCGCGAATGACCCGCAAGGCGATCTCCCCGCGGTTCGCGATCAATACCTTCCGGAACATCAGGGTGTCAGGTCCAGCGAGCGGGCTGCCGACGAGTCGCCGGTGATCTCGGTGAAGGTGCGATCGGACGCGGAGTCGACGCCCGAGACCCGGAGGGCGAACTCGCTCGGGTTGGTCGAATAGAACAGCGCGCTCTCGTAGGAGATCATCCCGTCCTTGAACCAGCGCATGAGCGACTGGTCGAACGACTGCATGCCGTAGGAGACCGTCCCCTCGGCGATGAGGTCGGGGATGTTGAGGGCCTTCTCGATGTCGCGGATGTTGTCCGCCACCGCGGCGGTGTTGATCAGCACCTCGGCGGCCGGCACCCGCCCGCGGCCGTCGGCCCGCGGCACCAGCCGGAGCGAGACCACGGCCTGGAGCGCCGTGGCCAGCAGCATCCGGATCTCCTGATGCTGGTAGGGCGGGTAGAACGAGATGATGCGGTTGAGCGTCTGGGTGGCGTCGGTGGTGTGGAGGGTGGAGAACACCAGGTGCCCGGTATCGGCGGCCTTGAGGGCGGTGTCCAGGGTCTCGGTGTCGCGGATCTCGCCCACCAGGATCACGTCGGGGTCCTGCCGGAGGACGTGCCGGAGCGCGGAGGCGAAGGAGAGCGTGTCGCTGCCGACCTCGCGCTGCGAGATGTTAGACATCACGTCCCGGTGGAGGAACTCGATCGGGTCTTCGATGGTGATCACGTTCACCCGGCGATTCTGATTCACGTGATTGATCATCGCCGCCAGCGCCGTTGACTTGCCCGAGCCGGTGATTCCGGTAACCAGGATCAGCCCGCGCGGCTTGAGCGCGATCTCCTCCAGCACCTTGGGCAGGTGCAGCTCTTCGATGGTCTTCACCTCGTACGGGATGGCCCGGAAGGCGAATGCCAGCGTGCCGCGCTGCTGATAGATGTTGGTGCGGAAGCGGCCCACGCCCGGCACCCCGATGGCGAAATCCGCCTCCTTCTTCTCCGCGAACTCCTTCACCTGCCGCGGCGTCATCACCTGCTCCGCCAGCAGCTTGAGATCCTCCGGCTTGACCGGCGGCATTTCCAGGGACTGCAGCTCGCCGTTGAGTCGCACGGTCGGCGGCCGGCCGACCTTGAGCAGGAGGTCGGACGCGTTCTTCTGGACCATCTGGCCGATGGTCTGCTTGAAGTTGAAGGTGGCAGTGGCGGCAGGCGCCGCACCGGCGGGCTCAGCCATGGGGATCGACCCGGAAGAGCACCTGGCCGAACTCGACCGGCTGCCCGTCTTCCACGCTGATCTCCCGGATGACCCCGGCGATCTCGGCCTCGATCTCGTTCATGATCTTCATCGCCTCGATGATGCAGACGGTCTGCCCGGGAGTGATCCGGCTGCCCGGCTTCACATAGGACTCGGCCCCAGGCTCAGGGGATTTGTAGAAGGTGCCGACCATGGGGGACTTGATCTCCTTGAGCGCGGCCACCACCGACCCGCGGGAGGCCTCCCGGGCTTCCGGCGCCGGACCAGGCGGGAGCGCCGGGGGGTGGTACGCCGGGGGCGGCGGCGCGGCCGCCGGCGCCGCCGAAGTACGGGTGATGACGACGCCGGTCCCGAACCAGCCCTTCACTTCGATCGACCCGATCTCGGGCGATTCGCGCAGCAGCTGCGCCAGCCCCTGCACATCCTGGAGCTCGATCGACTTGATGCCCGGGACCGTCTGCAGCAGCTCGGCCAACTGCTTCATCTCCTGGGGCGTCATACGCGGGTGAGGTACTTGTCTTCGCGGCGATCGACCCGGATCACTTGGCCCTCCTCGATGAAGAGCGGGACCTGCACCGTGGCGCCGGTTTCCAGGGTGGCCGGTTTGGTCGCCCCGGTGGCGGTGTCACCCCGAACCCCTGGATCGGTTCGGGTGACCGCGAGCTCGACGAAGAACGGCAGATCGACCAGGATCACCCGGTCGTCGTGCACCAGCCCCTCGCATTCCATGCCTTCCTTGAGGTAGCGCAGCTGATCGGTCCCGATGAGGTCCTCGGTCAGCATGATATCGTCGAAGGTCTGCTGGTCCATGAAGTGGTAGAAGTGCCCGTCGGCGTAGGAGAACTGGATCGGACGCCGCTCCAGCCGGACGTCGGTCACTCGCTCACCCGCGTTGAAGGTGCGCTCCAGCACGGCCCCGGTCCGGATGTTCTTGAGCTTGGTGCGTACGAACGCCCCGCCTTTCCCCGGCTTCACGTGCTGGAAGTACACCATCTGGAGCAGGTGCCCGTCGATCTCCAGCACCAGCCCATTCTTGAAATCGGCCGTCGTCGCCACTGATACTCCCTGGGTGCGGTTCGTCATCCCGAGCGGAACGGGAGATCATGCGCGGAACGGGGCGCGGTGGCGCGGCGACCTAGACCAGTTCGACGAGCTCGGTCCGCCCGTCTGACAGGCGACGGGGACCATCGGGACCGAGATAGACGTCGTCCTCCAGCCGCACTCCACCCCAGCCCGGAAGATAGACACCCGGCTCGACCGTGACCACCGCATGCTCCGGCAGGGGGCTGTCGGCTGTGGGCGCCAGCCGGGGCGCCTCGTGGACCTCGAGCCCGAGGCCGTGACCCAGTGAGTGGCCGAAGGCGTCGCCGAAGCCTCGCGCCGCGATGACCTCACGGGCC
This sequence comes from Gemmatimonadales bacterium, assembly GCA_036265815.1. Lineage (NCBI taxonomy): Bacteria > Pseudomonadati > Gemmatimonadota > Gemmatimonadia > Gemmatimonadales > Gemmatimonadales bacterium. The sequence continues at coordinate 53,389 of DATAOI010000001.1, read as the reverse complement.
AGCGCGTCGCCCTCCCGTCCGGTCATGCCGGCCCGGAGATGGTCCACCGCTCGGCGCTGAGCGGTTTGCACCAGCTCATGAATGGTGCGCTGGCGCTCGTCGGCGCGGGCTCCGACCACCAGGGTCCGGGTGAGATCGGCGCAGTAGCCATCCACCTGGGCGCCGAAATCGAGCAGCAGCCACTCGCCCCGGCCCAGCACCCGGCCGCTGGTCCGGGCGTGCGGGAGCGCCGACCGCGGACCCGAGGCCACGATGGTCGGAAAGGGATGCCACTCGCTCCCCCGCCGCCGGAGCGCTCCTTCCAGCGCAGCGGCCACGTCCAGCTCCGTCTGGCCGGTCCGGACACTCGGGAGCACTTCCGCCAGCGCGTCCTGCGCCAGGGCGGCGGCAGACTCGATCGCCGCGACCTCCTCCGGCGCCTTGATCATCCGCAGGCGTTCCACCAGATCCGCCGTGGGCACCACCCGCGCACGAGTCAGCCCGCTCACCCGCTCGGCGTCGCGCACCGTGAGCGAATGGCCTTCGATTCCGAGCGTCTCCATCGGCGCCGCCGACAGCACCCGGCCCAGTCGCTCCCAGACGCTCTTCTGATCGACTTCGACCACCGCGGCCGCGCCGGCTTCGCCGGGAGCCTGGGTGGCATAGCGGAAATCGGTGATGAGGATCGTGGCATCGGCCCGGACCAGTAGCATCGCCGCCGACCCGGTAAATCCGGTCAGGTAGCGAATGTTCGGGAGGTGGGTCAGCAGCAGGCCGTCCAGTCCCTCGCCCGCGAGTGCCGCCCTCAGCGCCGTCTGGCGTTCGGCGCGCCGGTCAGGCAGCACGCAGCCGGCCCATCAAGGCCTCGAGCGCCAGGATGTAGCTCTGGGCGCCAAAGCCGGTCACCATCCCCAGCGCCAGGTCCGCGATCATCGAGTGCCGCCGCTCCGGCTCCCGGGCGAAGATGTTGGAGAGGTGGAGCTCGACGAAGGGGACCCGCACCGCCAGGAGCGCATCCCGCAGCGCCAGGCTGGAGTGGGTCAGTGCCGCGGCATTGATGAGGGCCCCGTCCACCCGGCCGCGCAACCCTTGGACGGCGTCCACCAGCGCGCCCTCGTGATTGGTCTGAAACCACTCGAGATCGACCCCGTGCTCTCGTGCGGCTTCGCGCACCAGGGCCTCGATCTCCGCCAAGGTCGTGCGACCGTAGACCTCCGGCTCCCGCTGACCCAGCAGGTTGAGGTTGGGGCCGTTGAGCACGGCGATCCGCATTCAGCGCTTGAGATTCTGCAACCAGGCGTGGAACTGGTCCAGATCGTCGCTTTTATTGTCGGGCGCCCGCACGGGTCGTGGAGTGTCGCCGCGGTCGGGCTGGCTGTAGAACTGGTCGAAGGAAACGGCTCCGGCGGTCGGAGGCGGAGGCGCGCTCGCGGCGGGAACCGGCATGGCTGGCGGGGTGGGCGTCCCCTCGTCGCCGAAGACCGAGCTCAAAGAGAGCGAGTCGTGGGCCGGCCGGGTGGGGGCCCCTTCTACTTCTTCGGCCGGCGGCCCGGCCGCCGGCGCATCCACCCGCTTGGGCGAGGAGACGCCCGCCGCGGGTAGTCGCGCGGCCAGCATGCCGCGGAAGAACTCCGCCACCGACTGACCCTGGGTGTCCCTCGCGGCATACGCCAGCCGAGGCGGAGCCGATGGTGGAGCTGGCTCCGGTGATGGTGCCGGCGGCGGCGGGGGCGCGGCCTCGATCGGTTCCGCGCGCTCGACGGCCTCGCTGGCCGGGGCTTCGGCCAGGGCGGTTTGGAACGGAGCGGCCTCGGGCGCGTCCGCTACCTCGACGGCCTCTGGCTCCGGTTCGGGCTCCGGCGCTTCCGCGCGAAACCTCTCCTGCGGGGCCGTCGCACTCCGCAGCTCATCCGCCGCGTTGGGCACTTGAAACTCACCGCCGCCCGCGCTCCGCAGCACGATCTCTTCGCTCAGCTCCACCTGAAATCCGTCGGCATCGATGTCCGCCGCGCTTTCCGCCACGGTCTCCGCCACGCTCTCGGCAACCTCAGGCTCGTCGACCTCATCCCGGCCGACCAGTCCCGCGAGCGGTGCCACGGCTTCGTCCATGGTGACCGGCTGGTCCAGCTCGAGCCCCTCGGGCAGTAGCTCGGCTTCCTCGGGCGGGCGGACCAGCTCTTCCAGGCCGAGCGGCATCGTCTCGTCGGCTACCGAGGCCGCCGGTACCTCCGACGCCTCCGCTGGGGGCGAGTCGGACGGGCTCGGCTCTATCGAAACGGCGTCCGAAACGGCGTCGCTGGCCTCCGCCGCCGGGCGAGCGGCGTCCGGATCCGCCGAGGACGCCTGCTCGGCCTGACGGCGCGAGGCTTCCACCCGCTCGAGCTGATCGCGAGCCTCGTCGTTGCTCCGGTCCACCGAGATCAAGGTGTCCAGCCAGCGCTCCGCATCGTCGAAGCGGAACAGGCGCTCGTTGATGTCGGCCAGGGCCTTGAGCGCGATGACGTTCTCGCCGTCGAGGTTGAGCACGTGGGTAAACGCCGTCTCCGCGGCCGGCAGGTCTCCCAGATCGAGGTGACACCGTCCCAGCACGATGCTGGCCGGGATGTAATCGGGGTGCAGCTCGAGACCCGACCGGAGCAGCTCGAGCGCGCGAGCGACATCCCCGTTCTTCCGGTGGACCTCGGCGAGCGGCGCGAAGGTGAGCCCCTGCGGGTTTTCGGCGTACCTTCGTTCGAGCTTTTCGATCTCGCTTATGGCCATCCGGGTCCCGGTGTCGGAGGTCAGAATTTCCCTGGAGGAAGGAACGATCTACGTCGTTGCGGAGAGTACGGTGAGAGTAGCCAGCCGTTGCTGGCCTGTCAACTGTTAACCAATTTGCCGCCTTGAGGTTCTGCAGTGCCGGACTTAAGCTTCAGGCCGGCCTGCGCCCCCCAAAGTCTGGAGTCTCGTTCCGCTATGATGCAAGCGTTCCGCAATGCCGCCAAGCCGCTCATGGTGGTGGTCGCCTTCACCTTCTTCGCCTGGCTGGTGCTCGACTTGAGCGGCATCACCGGCGGCACCGGGCTGCTCACCAAGACCGCCGTCGGCAAGGTCAATGGGCAGAGCATCGATGCCCGGACCTATCAGACGGTGGTCCAGCAGAACATCGACGCCCGCCAGCGCCAGGCGCCGGGCGCGCTCGGCATGGAGGAATACGCTCAGATCCGGGACGAGGTCTGGGAGCAATTCGTGCAGACCAGCGTGCTGCAGGCCGAGTACCGGCGCCGGGGCATCACCGTGTCGGAGGACGAGATCGTCCAGGCGCTCAGGACCTCGCCGCCGCCCGAGTTCCAGAAGATTCCCGAGTTCCAGACCGACAGCCAGTTCGACATGGCCAAGTATCAGCGCTGGCTCACCTCCAGCGTTGCCGAGCAGTATCTGCCGGCGCTGGAGAGCCAGTATCGCGAGCAGCTGCTGCGCTCCAAGCTGCTGCGGGTGGTGACAGCCGACGTCTACCTCTCCGACGCGGCCCTCTGGGAGCAGTACCGTGACGAGCACGAGATGGTGAAGGTCTCCCTCACCGCCGTCGTGCCCAAGAACGTCATCCCCGACTCGACGGTCAAGCTCACCGACGCGGAGATCCAGGCTTACTACAAGGCGCACCAGAGCGACTTCAAGCGCCCGGCCACCGCCTTCCTGAGCTTCGTCGCGCTCCCCCGCTTGACCACTGCCGCCGATACCGCCGCCGCGCGGGCACGGGCGGATTCGCTGCGCCAGGAGATCGCCGGCGGCGCGCCGTTCGCCGACGTGGCCCGGCGGGAATCGTCCGACAGCGTGAGCGCTGCCCGCGGCGGCGACCTCGATGAATGGACCCGAGGCTCCATGGATCCGGCGTTCGACTCAGCCGCCTTCAAGCTCCCGCTCAACACCGTCTCACAGCCGGTGCTGTCTCAGTTCGGCTTCCATCTGATCGAGATCACCAGCCGGAAGGGAAACAAGGCGAAGGGCCGCCATGTCCTGATCCCGATCCAGGTGTCCGGGGCGCACCGCGACAAGCTCGACGCCGAGGCCGATAGCCTGGAGCGGCTGGGGGCCGACCACGCCGACCCCGCGGCGCTCGACACCGCGGCCCGTGCGCTCAAGCTTCCCATCGGACGGTCGGGACCGGTCCAGGAGGGCACCAAGGTCCAGCTCGGGCGCCTGGTGGTGCCCGACGCCGGCGTCTGGGCGTTCCAGGCCAAGCCTGGCGCCACCAGCCCGGTCATCGAGAGCACGATAGCCTTTTATGTCTTCCGTCTCGACAGCCTGCAGCCGGAGGGCGTGCCTCCACTGGCGCAAATCCGCTCGGCGGTCGAATACACCGCCCGGAACGACAAGAAGCTGGCGTTAGGACGCAAGGTAGCCCAGGACTACCTCAAGCGGGTCGAGTCGGGCGCCAGCCTGGCCGATGCCGCGGCCGCCATGAAGGTGCCGAACCAGGAGTTCGGGCCGTTCTCCCGAATCAACCCACCGCTCACCAATCCCGTGGTGGTCGGCACGGCATTCGGTCTGGATAGCGGTCAGACCAGTGGCCTGCTCGACACCAAGGAAGGGATCTACGTCGTCCAGTCGCTCCAGCACACCAAGGCAGACTCGGCCAAGTTCGTGAAGGAGCTGGATGAGTATCGCGGGCGGATGATCAATCTGGCCCGGCAGGAGCGGGTGCGGAGCTACCTGAGCGCGTTGCGGGAGGCGGCCAAGGTGGTCGACGACCGGAAGCAGGTCCTGCGTTCGGCACCGGCGGGCCAGCAGACGTAGCTCTCGGCCGCAACAGGTCCGGACCCGGAGCTCGACGGGGCCCGCGGGCTATCGCGGGCCCCGTCGTTTGGCTACTGGGAGAGCCGCTTGGGCTCGCCCGACGTCTGCTTGGGGGGCGGCGGCGCATCCATCTGACGAGCCGTATTCCGCTGGGACTCCTCCCCCCCCATGATGGCCTCCTGCGTATCGGTCAGGCTCCGCTTGAACTCCCGGATACCTTTGCCAATCGACGCGCCCACCTCCGGCAGCCGCTTGGCGCCGAAGAGCAGCAGGACCACCACCAGAATCATCAGGATTTCAGGTAAGCCGAGGTTTGCCACGGGACCCCCTAGAAGAGCGAACGTGCGATCACGTACGCCAGCAGGACCCCGATCAGGCTCAAGAGGGAGATGTGCAGACCGATCGGGCCCAGAGTGAAGTTTACCACCAGGAGGTCCATCGAGACAGGCCCGAACACCGAGGTGGCGGTGGTGGTGAAGAAGTCCCGGGCGGCGCTTTCCGGCAGCCACCGTCGGAGCAGCGCGGTGAGGAAGCCACCGGTCAGGAACCCGGTGACGAGCACCCCGAAGTACCACCCGGGTCGATGCGGTCCGCTGGCCATCAGCGGGTCCGGTCCACGACGTAGATGATGCTGGCGCGGAGCGCGTCACGGCCCCGCGAGGGGGTCAGGGCGTCGAGCTCGCCATCGGCCTGCTGCGCCAGGCGCAGCGCCCGGTCTCGGGCGTACTCCAGCCCGCCAGCTTCGGCCACCGCGGCGATCACATCGGCGATCTGGCCGTCCGACGGCTCCGCGGTTGCCATCAATCCCGCCACCTGGCGCTGCTCGCAGTCCCCCATCCGGGGCAGCGCGGCAATGAGCGGCAAGGTGACCTTGTGCTCCCTCAAATCGGACCCCGTGGGCTTGCCGGTGACGCTGGAGTCGCCCACGTAGTCGAGCAGGTCATCCACGATCTGGAAGGCCATTCCCAGCGCCTCACCGAATCGCCGGAGAGCCGCACGCTCCTCCGGTGCGGCGTGCAGCGCGCCGACCTCGCAGGCCCCCGAGAGCAGCGACGCGGTCTTGGCCCGGATCAGCAGATCGTACGACTCCTCCCTGAATTCCAGCGGCTCGTGCGCCAGGAGCTGCCGCATCTCGCCGACGGTCATCTCGTTGGTCACCCGGCTCAGCACCCGGAGCGGCTCCAGGTCGTCCAGCCGGACCAGCTCGATCACGGCCCGGGAGTACAGGTAGTCGCCCATGATGACCGACACCTGGTGGCTGAACAGCGAATTGATGGTCGGCATCCCACGCCGGAGCACCGAATGGTCCACCGAGTCGTCGTGGACCAGGGTGGCGAGGTGGATGAGCTCGACCACGGCTGCCAGAGTGCTCACCCTCGGATCCCGCGCGCCGGTGGCCTCGTCGGACAGCAGGAGAAGGGTGGGACGGAACATCTTCCCCTGGGTCTGGAACAGATGCGAGTTCACCTGGGCGATGAGCCCGAAATCGGCCTCCACGATCCGACGCAGCTCCTGCGGCACCCGCTCCAACCGGGCGCGCACCGGCCGCTGCAGATCGGCCAGGCTGATCGGCGCGGTCCGTGGGCTCACTCCCGCCGCCCAGCCGAGAGCCGATGGATCCGGTCGTTCAGATCCATGAAGCGGATATCGACTGCCATCGCACGCTCGTAGCTCGCGATCGCGTCGGTGTCCTTCCCTTGAGCCTCCGACGCCCGGCCCAGCCAGTAGATCAGTCCGATCTTGGCCTCGTCGCCCTCGTCCACCGCCTCGACCGCGCGGCGCAGGACCGCCTCCGCCACCGGAAACTGGCCCTTCTCGAAGAAGGCCATCCCCAGCGCCTCCGAGGTGCGGAGCCGGCCTTCCGGTGCCCGGAGCGCCTTCTGGAACTCGGCGATAGCCTCGTCCAGCAGGCCCATCTCCTTGAACGCGACGCCGAGGTCGTAGTGGGCCTGGTAGTCGTCGGTGTCCAGGTTTTCCTCGATGCCTCGCTTGAACTGCTCCAGGATCTCCTTGAACTCCCGCTGCTCGTCTTCGTCCTGCGGCTCCCGGCGGTCGATCCGCATCCGGGTGTCACGCGGGCCGGTCTCCTCCAGCACCATGGAGCCGAGATCGACAAAGCTGCCCCCGGCCACCGGGGGGGCAGGAGGCGCCGCGTCCGGCGGCGACGCGGCAGGAGCCGAAGCCGCTGGGGCGCGAACGGGAGGACTGACCCGGGGCGCGGGGGGCGGCGGGGCCACGGTCGGCGCCACTGGCGACGTCGAGGCCTGTGGGGAGGCTGGCTCGGCAGTCAGCGCCGCGAGCGCGGTCATGGCGCGCGGGTTGTCCGGGTCGTGCTCGTGCACCCGACCATAGACCGCGATGGCCTTGTCCGTGGCGCCGGAGCGCGCCAACGCATCGCCCAGCGAGAGGTAGGCTTCCAGCAGCGGCGCCTTATCCCCCATGCGGTAGGCCAGCTCGACCCGCTTCTGGTGATACCGGATGCCGTCGGGATCCAGCGTCACGAGCAGGTCGCTGACCCGGGCGGCGGCGGCCCAATCCTCCAGTCGCTCGTAGCCCGCCAGGGCGTGATCCAGCTCGTCCCGCCCCCGCGCCAGATCGCCCTGCAACAGCACCCGCTCGGCCAGCTCGCGATGCAGGTCCGGGTTGTCCGGCTCGTCCGCGATCCGGTCCTCCAGCGCCGCGAGCTCCCCGGCTTCCGACTCGTCCAATTGCCCGGCTGACTCCGACTCGACTTCGATGAGGGGCAGCCCGGCCGTCGGCGCGGCGAGGTCCGCCGGCGGCGGCTCGGCGGCAGGCTCCTCCATCCCGACCATGTCTGGGATGTCGAGCAGCTCGTCCATGAGCTCCGACGGCAAGACCGGTTCCTCCTCCATGCCGGCCAGCCGTACGCCCTCGAACTGGAGCCCCTCCGAGGTCATCTCCTCCAGATCGAGCGGCTCCATGCTCTCGCTCTCCGGCGCCCGGTCCACAGCAGGCTCGGAGGTATGCTCCAGCCCGGTGAGCATGGCGTCCCCGAGCTCCCCCTCGCTCCCCAGCTCCGAGGCAGTGGGTGCCAACGGGTCGAGAATCAAGTCTTCCGAGCCAGCCGTCTCGGTAAACGATTCCGTGACCATCAGGCCTTCCGGCGGGGCCGCGGACTCCGGCTCCGGAATCCCCGCCGCCGCCGGCTCGTCCGAGGGCGGTTCCGCGGCGGCAGGCTCGGACTGCTCGCCAGAGGGGCGTGCCGGCGGTGCGGCCGGCAGGTGGAAGCCGGTGTCGAGAAACACCAGATCACCGGGACGGGCCATTGGCGGCGGCTGCGGCGCTGACCGGGGAGCATCGATCTCCTGGATCTGCTCGAGCGTTCGGCGGGCACCGGCCTTATCGCCCCGGGCCTCCAGGTCGCCCGCCAGCTTCTCCAGCTGCTCGCGGGCTTCATCCTCCCGGGAAGCGGCCCGCAGCAGCTCGACCAGCATGATCCGGATCTCCTGACTGCCGGAGAACTGATCCGCGAACTGGCTCACCGACTGGAAGGCCAGGTCGAGCTGGCCCAGCGCGTTCATCCGCTCGAGGAACTCGATCAGGTTCCGTTTGGCTTCGATGACGACATTCTTCCGCGCGTGGAGCTGAGCCAGCTTGAGGTAGGTCTGGGTCCTGCCCGGATTGACCCGCAGGATCTTGCCGCAGAGCGCGATGGCGTTGTTGAAGAACCCCTGGTCGGAATACAGGTCGACCGCGCGCTCGTAGGAGCGCACGGCAGCCGCGGTGTCGTTGATTTTGAGGTAGAGGTCGCCGACCCGGTTGTAGAGCGACAGGTCGGGGCTGGTCTCCGCGCCGGACTCGATCTGCTGGATGGCCTTCAGGTAGACTTCTATGGCCTTCCGCCAATCCTCCTTCTGCTCGAACTTCCGCGCCGAGTCTTTCAGCTTTTCCAGATTCATGCGGCTCGGACGAAGAAGGAGGAGACCAGGGATAAGGCGAGGAGCGACCAAAAGATACCGGGCTGTCTGAGGAGCGGCAAGCAGCCCGCCGCGAAGCCTCAGATGGCCGCAGGATCGAGTGCGCCGGCGGCCACCGCCTGCGCCATCCGTTCCAGGTCTGGGGCGGGCGCCCGATCGTCCTCCAGCGGCAGAACCGGGGGGGTGAGCCCTCGCAGCCGCCGGTACAGCGCGGCCACGCCGCGCCCCGGGGCCAGGGGCTTGAGGAACTCGAGTCCCTGGGCGGCGCACAGCAGCTCCGCGCCGACCACCCGTTGCGCGTTGAGCAGGATGCGCTGGGCCTTGTACGCCGCGGCCATGCCCATGGGCACGAAGTCTTCCTGATTGGCGTCGGTGGGAATCGACCCGATGCTGGCCGGCATCGCGATCGCCCGGGATTCCGCCACCAGGGATGCCGCGGTGATCTGCACCATCATGAGCCCGGAGCAGAGGCCGGGATCGCGAGTCAGGAAGGCGGGGAGCCCCTGGGAGAGATCGGGGTTCACCAGCCGCTCCACCCGCCGCTCCGCGATCGCCTGCAGGGTGGTGAGCGTCATCGCCAGCACGTCGAGAGCCTGCGCCACGGGCTGCCCGTGGAAGTTTCCTCCGGAGATCACTTCGCCGTTCTCGAACACCAGGGGGTTGTCGGTGGAGGCGTTGAGCTCCACCGCCACGGTCTCCTCGGCGAATCGCAGCGCGTCACTGACGGCGCCGAGCACCTGAGGAGCGCACCGGAGACTGTAGGCGTCCTGGACGCGGGGATCGCCTTCCCGGTGGGATTCCCGGATCTCGCTGTCCTGCAGCAGGTCCCGCATCAGTTCGGCGGTCTCGATCTGCCCACGGTGCGGACGTGCGGCGTGAATCCGCTGATCGAGCGGCGCGGGCGTGCCCCGCAGCGCTTCCAGGCTCATCGCCGCGGCGCCAACCGCGGTGCGCCAGAGCACCCGGGCATCGTGCACCAGGAGAGCCAGGAGCGCGGTCTGCGCCTGGGTGCCGTTGATGAAGGCGATGCCCTCTTTAGGAGCGAGGCGGAACGGCGCCAGGCCCGCGGCCGCGAGGGCTGCCGCCGCGGGCCCGCGGCCGCCGGGGAGCAGGACGTCGCCCTCGCCCATCAGCACGAGCGCGATGTGGCTGAGCGGGGCCAGGTCTCCGCTCGCGCCCACGCTCCCCTGCTCCGGCACGACCGGGACGATGCCGGCGTTGAGCAGGGCCACCAGGGCGTCCACCAACTCGGGGCGGACCCCACTGGTGGGACGGAGCAGGACGTTGGCGCGGAGGAGCATCACGGCGCGCACCACGCCCTCCGGCAGCGGCGAGCCGACGCCGGCGGAGTGGCTGCGGATCAGGTTTGTCTGGAGCCGGTCGAGCTGGTCCGGTGCGACCCGCACGTTGGCGAGCTTGCCGAACCCGGTGTTGATCCCGTAAATCGTCTGTCCCGACGCGATCGCCGCCTCGACCAGCTGCCGGCTCCGGAGCAGCGCTCGGCGGGCGCCATCGTCGATGCCGACCTTGACGCGGGCCTCCCGGGCCGCCCGGGTCACGTCGGCGACCGAGAGCGAGCGACCATCGATGACGCAGGTGAATTCGGGCATCGCCCGAAGTTGCCCGCGGCCGCCCCCTGATTCAACCCCCACCCGGACGGCGTGCCACGTCAGCGGTGCGTCACCACCAGCTCGGGATTGCCCGGATCGGTCTGGAAGGCCCAGTCGAGAATCAGGAAGTTCTGCCCCACATGGGTCACCCGCACGGCCCCATAGCGCTTGAAGCCGTCGCCACCGCTCATCTGGAACACGTACCCGTATCCCGGAATCGCCAGGATGCCGTCGGGCCGGTACGTCCGAAAGGCCGCGAAATCGATGCTGGTGAGATCCGCCACCGGAGCGCTGTCATCGTAGTACTCGACCCCGGTGCCGGCCCGCACGGGAGTCAGGAAGAGATCGCCTGAGGTGTCCCGGTCGACAAAGAAGTCGATGGTGTTGGACGTGCCGGGCTGGATCAGCCCGAGCTCACCGCCCTGCGTGAGGCCATCTCCGTCGAGGTCCTCCCAGAAGCGAAAGCCGCTCTGGTCCGGTCTCTCCTGAAAGGCGTAGACCACCACGTTCCGCGCGTCCGGGCGCGGCGTGTCGGGTCGGAGTGGCGAGCGGGCACTCTCGAACCCGTCGACGCTCTCCGCGGTCACGGAGAAGCACTTCGGCACGCCGTTGGTGAGCGCACCGACCACGAACTCGGGGGCGACGGTAGTACCCTCGAGGCTCCACTTCGTGCCACACGCGTCGTTGTCGAGATCGTATGAGGTGCTGTAGACCCGGTAGTTCTGGAAAATGTCGGGATCGGCGATAAATGGATTATCCGACCAACTCAGCGCGATCGCTCCATCCAATGTGGTACTCGAGAGGGTGTTGGGAGTGTCGACCGCGGTGCCTGGCCCCGACCCGTCATGGGAGGAGCACCCGGCGACCAGGAGGACGATGGGGATCGGCCAGCCACGCATTGGGAACGTCTCCGAAGAGGGTTGGGCTTCGACTCGCAGTTCGCGTGCCACCTGGCCGAGTGGGCCAACTCCATTCCCGGCGACACTTAGCCGACCCGGGAAAGGGGTCGGCGTCCGACCTGGGTGACACCTACTGCTCGAACGTCGTCTGATCGTAGTCGAACTTGAGGTCGGGCAGGTCGCTCAGGTAGATCGAGAAATAGAAGGCGAAGTTCCCGTTGGCATTGCGGGTAAAGTTGAATGCCGCCCGCCATTCGTGGAGATCACGCTCCAGCCGGACCACATGGGACTCGAACTTTGCGTCGGTGATGTTGTACTGCGACGACCAGGAGAGCGCCCAGAACGGAGTGGGCGAGAAGCTGGTGCTGAATCCCAGGCTCTGGCGCTCGGGGCTCGAGGTCGAGGCCACCACACCCTCCACCGGGCGGGTGCGGGAGAGCGAGTAGTTGAAGTTGGCTGAAAAGCTCCGACCGCCCCGCTGCAGCGGTACTTCGCTGCTGCTGTAGAACGATCCCGGGCGCCGGTTTCGTCCCGATTCGGCGACGTAGGACGTCGGCACCTGATCGCCCCCGGCGCGGGCCCCGCCCTTGCCGCCCAGGCCGAAGATCGACCCGATCGCGCGGAAGGTATTCCCCGAGATGGCGAAGCTGGCACTCACGTTGGAGAGGAAGGGGACGAACTTGGCCGTGTCGCTGCCGACCTGGCCTCGCCACAGATCGTGGGTCAGGCTCACGTTGAAGCCCGGCAGGAGGTCGCTGAGCAGCGAATTGGTGACGCTCGGGGTGGTCCACCCGGTGAAGCCCGGCTTCTTGGCCTGCTCGAAATCGTAGCTCACCGCGCTGGTGCTGATGCTGAGCAGGCGGAGCTTCTGATCGTTCACCGAGGAGGTGTCGCCGCGGGGCGGGCGCCGCTTCCCCTCGAAGGTCTGCGAGAGCGAGACGCTCACCTGCTGGGTGGCGTCGCTCCGGAGCGTGACCGGCTGGCCCGGCTGGGCCACCGCGCGGGCGAACTCCTCGTTCACATTGGCCGCGGGCTGATAGTTCCAGGTGATGACCGGTGACAAGCTGTGCCGGATGCGGCTCAGCGGCCCGATGCCGGGAAAGAATCCGAACAGGGTCGGTGCGGAGGTCACCGAGAAGCGAAACCGCTTCCCCTGCTGCACGAAGCTGCCGCCGGTGTTGCGATTCCGGATGGCGAACGGCTGCCCCGCCAGTGAGTTGCCGATTCCGACCACCGGCTGGAGCTTCCACGAGCCGCGGAAGAGCACCGGCAGGTTGATCCCGGTATCCCAGTCGAGCGAGCTCTGGAAATCGCCGGCGAAGAACCGGGTGACGGTGACCGAGTCGGTCGGATCCGGGGTGGATGGATCGTCGGTACCGAAGGACACCGAGTCCCGCCCGGTGGACGTCTGGTCGTTCACCTGGATCGAGTTCTGCCAGTTGAATCCGCCGAACCGGATCGGGGTGTCGAGGTTGAGCGCCGTGATCCGGCTGCTGCCGGTCTGGGCGATGGTGTCGAGCACCCCTCCGGGAAGTACCTGCACGAAGCTGGGGAGCGCGGTCTTGGAGGTGGTGTTGTTGGTGATGCTGAGCCCCGGCGACCAGGTGACGTTCGATCCGATGGCGATCGGCACCGGCGAGAGCGTCAGCGCCGGGAGGAGCTGCTGCACACTCCCGTCGGTCAGGCTCTGCCGCCGGTTGCCACCCAGCGTCACCGTGCCCCAGCCGAAGCGCTTGGAGTAGTTGAGCGAGCTGGTGATCTGCTGCGTGTTCTGCAGCGGATCGATCGCGTTCCGCCGGACCACCGCCGTGTTGCTCGCGTAGTTGACGCTGAAATTCAGGCTGGTCGAGAGATTGAATGTCTGCCGGTGGTCCCAGCGGAAGGTCAGTCCCGATCCCCCACCATCCTGCCGCTGCTCGTTGAAGCCCACCGAGCCGGTCATGAAGCGGTTGAGCCAGCGGTACTGCCCCGCCACCCCATACTGCACGTACCGATTGGCGAACCAGTCGAGCCGGCCGGTCAGGTCGAGATAGTCGCTCGGGGCCCAGTAGTAGCCGATGTTGGTGACCTGCCGGTTGTATGTGCGGGTCGGCCGGACCAGATCGTTGAGGCCGAACTGGGGGATCAGAATGCCGGAGTGGCGTCCCGGCCGCACGTCCTGAAACACGAACGGGAGCCAGAGGATGGGCACATCCCGTACGTAGAGCGTCACCGGCCGGGCCACCAGGACGCTCTTGGAGATCCACTTCACCTCGCGGGCCGCGAAATGGTAATGCGGGATCGGCAGGTTGCAGCTGGTGATCTCGCTGGACCCGGCGTAGATCCGCCGGGAGCTCGAGTCCTGGGCGACGTTGCCCCGGAGGAACCACACCGTCGAGCCCTCGGTGAAGTTGGTCAGGGCCTCGTTCACCACGCCACGCCGGCGGCAGGTATCGTAGCGGATGCTCTCTCCCACCAAGACCTGGCCCCGATCGAACATGTGCGGCTGGCCGCTCGCGTCGAGCAGGCAGCTGCTGCGGAGGTAGGTGATCGTGTCCGCCTCCAGCATGGACCCCTGGCGCTCGGTGAGCGCCTCGCCCTCCAGCAGCACCCGCTCTCCCTGGATGAACACGGTGGCCGAATCCGCCCGGTAGCGGGTGGCCTGGTAGCCCGGCTTGTCGTTGAGCAGCGCATTGACCACCGAGTCGGGCGGGGCGAACGAGCGGGAGGGCTGGGTGGGAATGCCCAGCCGGCGGGCGGTGGCGGTGTCGAGCGACTGCCCCGCGCGGGCTTGGGTGCTGTCGCCCAGCGAGTCCGCCCGGAGCCGCGCCTGAGCGCGCAAGGAGTCGGCCCTGGTCACCGGCACCTGCCGCCCGCTGGGAACCTGGCCGTCGAGCCTGGCCGGGGCCCCCAGGAGGCCCAGCCCCACCAGCAGCACCGCCGTGACCGTGGCTGCCCGCCGCCGCCGGCCGATGATCACCGCTCCGGCATACCCCACCTCGTACAGCAGCAGGAGCGGGATCGTCATCATCACCATCGAGACCAGGTCGGTGCCGGGTGACAGCACGGCCCCCAGGATGAAGGCGATGACCACGGCGTAGCGGCGGAACCGGCTGAGCTCCGACGGGCCGACGATGCCCAGCCAGGCGAGGATCATGATGATGAGCGGGAGCTCGAAGGAGAGTCCCAGCGCCAGCACCACCTGCAGGACGAAGTCGAAGTAGGCGTCGTAGGTGATGAACGGCTGAATCGCCTCGGTCTGGAAGCTGAACAGCACCCGGAGCGCCTGAGGAACGACGAAGAGGTAGGCCAGGACCGCTCCGGTGAGGAACAGCCCGGTCCCGGCGAACAACGCCGGCACCAGGGCCTTCTTCTCCCGGGCGTAGAGCGCCGGAGCCAGGAAGGCCCACACCTGCCACAGGATGATGGGAGAGGCGAGCACCAGCCCGACCACGAAGCCGAGCTTGAACACGATCATGACCGGGTCGGTCGGACTGGTCACCACCAGCTTGCCGCCGGTGAGATAGGGGGCGATCGGCTGCTTGAGCACGGTCACCAGCTGCAGCCGCTGCACCGCCCAGAGCCCGATGGCGAACCCCACGACCACGGCGCCGATCGACCGGAGAATCCGCCAGCGCAGTTCCTCGAGATGATCAAGGAACGGCATTTCCCCCGGAGAGCCGGTCATGAAGCGGTGGCGCGCCCGGGCTTAGCGCCCGAGCGCCTTCAGTCGGTCACGGGCCAGCGCCGCTTCGTCGGACTGAGGGTACTTCTGCACCACCCGCTGATAGGCGTCCTTCGCCTTGGCCGACTCTTTTCGCCGCTCCGCGAGCAGGCCGAGGTTGTACAGCGCCGACGGCGCCCGAGGGGACGTCGGGTACTTCTCCGCCACCTGCCCGTAGTATTCGGCGGCGGAGTCGGGGTTCTCGGCGGCAAAGCTCTGCCCGATGAAGTAGAGCGCATCGGGCGCCCGGGGGCTGGTGGGATAGGACCGAAGCATCTCGCGCAGGCCGATACGGGCGGTGGAGGTGCTGCCCCGCCGGAGCTGCGCGAGCGAGGCCTCGTACATCTGGTCCGCCGAGGCATTGGCCCCCGACGACGGCTGCGCGCTGTCGCCCGGCGCCGGGGGAGTGGTCGGGGAGAGGTCTCGTTGCGCCCCGCGGGCCTCGAGCTGGGTCCGGAGCTCGCTCAGCCGCTGCTGGCTCTGGCCGGTCAGCTCCTGTAACTGCACCAGCTGCTGCTGGATGTTGTAGAGGTCGGTCCCGATGTCTCCCTTGAGCTGGCCCAACGCCCGCCGGCTCACCGTCAGGGAGTCCATGATGCGCTGCTGCACCTGAATCACTTCGGCGAGCTGGGCCGCGCGAGCCGAGTCCCGGCGGGCCGACTCGGCCTTGAGCAGCGCCACGTCCGCCTGGACCATCTGCACGTCTCCCTTGGTGACGCAGCCGCCGGCCGCGAGCGCCGCCAGCAGGAGGCCTGGGAGCCGGCGGGTGACACCCGCGGGGAGCCGCGCCGGGCGGTGTACGATCACTGCGGCGCGACCAGGTTGTCCCCGCCGGCGGTCACCTGGAACTCGTCGCGCCGGTTCTGGGCGTAGGCGGTCTCGTCGTGGCCGGGGTTGAGCGGCCGCTCTTCGCCGTAGGACACCACGTCGATGCGGGAGGCGTCGACGCCCTTGTTCTGCAGGTACCGCTTGGCCGCTGCGGCGCGCCGGTTCCCCAGCGCCAGGTTGTACTCGTCGGACCCGCGCTCGTCGGCGTGGCCGCTGATGGTGAGCTTCACGTTCGAGTTGGCCGCGAGGATGGCGGCCTTCCGATCCAGCGTGGCCTCGTCGTTCTGCCGGATGGTGGCCTGGTCGTAATCGAAGTTGATCATGGCGGCCAGGTCGGCGGACAGGGCCTTGGCGGCCGCGTCGCGTGCCGCCTTTTCACGCGCGATGCGATCGGCGTCGCTCTCGGTGTTGGTCGGGGTCGGAGCAGGGGTGGGAGCCGGTGCGGGCTCCGCCTGCGGGACGGGCTCCTCCGGCTTGGGCTTCCCGCCGCAGGCGACGGCGAACCCGGCGGTGGCCAGGAGCATCAGCATGGGTGAAGCGCGCATCATGACTCCGAGTTCATGGGTTGGTGGGTACCGCGGTCCGCCCCAGGCGGCGGGACCACGCAGGGAGCCGCGCCGCGCCGGGCGTGTCCAGCTGGCGTACGCGACCGGTCTCGACGTCGATGACCCAAAGCTGGCGCCGACCGCTCCGGTCCGACACGAAGGCGATGTGCCGGCCGTCGGGACCCCAGGTCGGGTCTTCGTTGCGGCCGGACGACGTGAGCTGCCGCACGTGGCGACCCGCGACATCGACCAGGAACAGCTGCGGGCTGCCGGCGACTTCGCGGTGAAAGGCGACGTTGGCGCCGTCGGGCGACCACTCCGGAGCGTTGGAGCTGCCGGTCGCGCCATAGTCGAAGGGCGCCAGGAGCTCCTGGTCGGTTCCGTCCGCTGCCATGACGTAGACCTGCGGGGGCCCGGCGCGGGTGGACACGAAGGCGATGCGCCGGCCATCTGGCGAAAACGTTGGTGATAAGTTGTCCGCGAAGCGTCCCACGGTCAAGCGTTGCGCGCAACAACGATCGATCACATTGGCGGTGAAGACGTCGGTGCCGTTCTCGTCCGAATGGGCGTACGCCAGCGTGCGGCCGTCGGGCGAGAACATCGGCGTGATGTTGAGGCCGGTCTGCGTGCCCGGCACCACTAACCCCGCGCCGCCGCCGACGGGCTGTACCGAGATCGGGCCGCGGCCAGCGGCGAACTGGGTGAAGGCGAAGCGCTGCCCGTCCGGTGACCAGACCGGTGAGAGCGCCGTGGCCCCCGCGGGCGTGAGCGGCGCAATGTCCTCCCCGTCACTGTCCATGCGATAGACCCGTCCGCCCGACACGAAGAGCAATCGGGTCGCGGCCGACCCAGGCGTGCCCGTGGCCCAGCGGGCGACTTCGTCGGCCACCCGGTGGAGCTCGAGCCGGTAGGTTGCGTCGGCGGCGCCGGGAAGGGCGAAGCTCTGCTGGCTCCGCACCTGCGCCGTGGTGATGTCGTACAGCCGCGCGGTGACGCCGCCACCGGCGGCATCCAGCAGCTCCACCGCGAACTGCGCCCCCAGCGTTTTGTAGAGGCCGTAGTTGACCCCGCCTCCGGCTTCGGCGCCGGTCCGCCCCGCGGCCGAGCTGGGCGGCGCGTCCTCCAGCGCGATCATCTCGAAACGATCGCTGTAGTCGAGATCGCGCCGCACCACCGCGCGCACCGAATCGAGCCCGGCGCCGGGAAGCACCACGAGCCCGGGGCGAACGCCGGGTCGGTATTCCAGCCCCACCCGCACGCCTTCCCTGACCTGGGTCGTGTCCTGCGCCCCGGCACGAGAGGCTGTGAACAGCCCCAGCAGTACGGCGGCCAGCGCCGCCACACCCGTGCGGCCGCTCATTGCACGGTGGGCTTGAAGTAGAAGCTCACCGGCAGGACATCGGCGTCCCAGCCATCGGGCAGCGGACCGAACGCTCGCGCGTTACCGGCCGCCTCGATGGCGCCCTGTGCGCCGAGGTCGAAGGCAAAGCTGCCCGAGCGGGTAACGAAGTGGATTTCGCGCACCGAACCATCCCTGAGAATGAGAAAGCTGATCTCTGCGAAGCTGTTCTGCCGGGCCGTCTCGCGGTCCCAATTCTTATAGACCTGGGTCACGATGTTCCGGAGATATTCCGGAAAAGGAAACTGCAGTCCCGGTGTCTTGATCGTCGCCACGTCGGTGCCGGTGCTCGGCGTTTCGCCGGGAGCCGGGGTGACCGGTGCCGCGGTCTTGGGCGGCGGCTCCCGTGTGGTCTCCTTGGGCGGCGCCGGCTTGGGCACCGGCGCCGGCGGCTTCTTGAGCGGCTTGGGCGGCGGCTTCACCGGCGCCGGCTTCTCCTCCGGAGGCGGGGTCGGAACCGCCTCCCGAGCCAGCCGCTGCTTGGGCGCGGGCGCCGGGGCGGCCACCAGCTCGACCGCGTACGCCGGCGGCGTCGGGGTGGACGATCCCACCTGGCTGAAGAGGAAGCCCGCCGCGGCCGCGTGGACCACGATCGTCCCGACCATGCCCGCCGCAGTGCCGGGCGGGCGCCCACGGTCGGTACGGAGGTTCACGGGGACGATTCCTCCGCCGCGACCAGTCCCACATTCTGGATGCCGGCGTTCCGGATGATCGCCAGGACCCGGACCACCTGTCCGTAGGGGACACGAGTGTCCGCCTGGAGGTACACCCCGGTCGGCTTTCTGGTGGTCACGAGGGAACGGAACGTCACCCGAAAATCATTGAAGGAGACCGGCGTCTGGTCCACGAAGATGCGCCCGTCACGGTTGACCGACACCACCATGCCTTCCTTGGGGGAGAGCGGCCGGGCCTCTGCCTTGGGCAGCTCGACATCGACGCCGCCCTGCATCATCGGTGCCGTGATCATGAAGATGATGAGGAGCACGAGCATTACGTCGACCAAGGAGGTGACGTTCACGTCCGCCATGAGTGGCAGCTCGCCCCGCTGGCTGCCCAACCCGCCCCCGAGCCCCGCCATCTAGAGCAGCCCCTCCCGGGCCATGGTGCCGACGAGCTCGTTGGCGAAGCCTTCGAGCTCGCCGGCGAAGAGCCGCACCCGGTTGACGTAGAGATTGTACGCGATCACCGCCGGGATGGCCGCCGCGAGTCCGGCGAACGTGGCCACCAGCGCTTCGGCCACGCCTGGCGCCACGGCGGCCAGATTGCCCGATCCCTTGGTAGCGATACCGGTGAACGCCGCGATGATGCCGAGGGTGGTGCCGAGCAGGCCCAGCAGGGGGCTCACCGAGCCGATGGTGGCGAGCCAGGGGATGTAGTGTCCCAGCACATCCCGCTCGGCCGCGACCTCCTTCCCCAGCACCATCTTCAGCGCCTCGAGCTGGGTCGGCGTGAGGGTGCTCCGATCGGCGCCGCGCTCCTCCCGCAACACGCCGGGGCGCAGCTCCGAATAGAAGGTGATGGCCTCCCGAAACAGGCGATTGTAGGGCGACGGCGGCTGCTTCATCACCGCGTGATAGGCCTCCTGCAGCCGGGTGGTCCGCTCCATCTCGGCGAAGAACCGGTCCGCCTGCCGGTTCAGCTTCCGAAACTGCCACCACTTGAACACGATGATGAACCACGAGACCAGCGAGAAGACGGCGGTGATGCAGAGAACGACCTTGGTTTCGACGCTGGCGGTGAGCACCAGCTCGACCGCCGAACCCGGAACGGCGCCTCCCCCCTGCAGCGTCACCTGGCCTCCTTTCCGAACCACGCGATCAGCTCGCGAAGCCCATCGTCGAAGGTCACCTCGGGCGTCCATCCGAGGACCTGGCGTGCCTTGCGGATGTCGAGCGAGCTGCGCAGGAGCTCGCCCGGACGCGGAGGCGCGAACTCCCGGGGAGGCTTGGGCCGGCCCATCACCTGGCCGACCGCGTCCGCCAGCTCGATCACGTTGCGCTGGATCGAGGTGGCCACGTTGAACGCCGCCGCATCCAGGCCATCGGCGGCAGGCAGGGTCGCGCCGCTGGCGAGGACGTTGGCCCGGGCCACGTCCTTCACGAATACGTAGTCGCGGGTCTGCAGCCCGTCGCCGAAGATGGTGAGCGGCCGGGACTCGAGCAGCCGGGAGACGAAGATGGAGACCACGCCGGCCTCCGACTTGGGGTCCTGCCGGGGTCCGAACACGTTGGCGTAGCGCATGGCGACCGCCTCGAACCCACGCAACGCACCGAGGGTCCGGAGGTAGTGCTCGCCGGAAAGCTTGCTCACGCCGTAGGGCGAGATCGGCAGCTTGGGTGCGGTCTCCGGTGTGGGGATGATCTCGGGGTCGCCATACACCACGCCACCGCTGCTGGCGAACACCACGCGCTTCACCCTGCCGGCGCCCGCCCCGTCCAACAGATTGACCAGTCCGACGATGTTGATCCCCGCGTCCAGCGCGGGATCGTCGACCGAGACGCGGACATCGATCTGGGCCGCATGGTGGTTCAGGACGTCGAAGCCGCCGGCGGCGAGCAGCTGGCGGGCCTCGGGCGAGCGGATGTCGGCGCGGACGAACCGAACGCCGGCGGGAACGTTCTTTTCATGACCACGCGACAGGTCGTCGAGCACCGTGACCTCCCACCCGTCGCGGAGATACGCCTCCGCGATGTGGGAGCCGATGAACCCGGCTCCTCCGGTCACCAGCACGCGCCGGCTCATTCGCTCGGTCTCGCCATCGGGATCTCCGCTTGTGACGCCAGGGGGATGTCGCGATCTACCGCCCCGCAATATAGATACGTGAAGCGAGGAAGGAACCGGGAAAAACGATGCGGCGCCGGGGCATGCCCCGGCGCCGCATCGATCCTATCGGGTGGAGAAGCTCAGCTCGGCAGCTTGGCGACCTGCACGGCGTCCGTGCCGGGCGGGATGTCGGGCGACACCACATTCATGATCCGCGCGGTAGCGGTATGCTCTCGTACGTGCACGATCTGGAGCGTGGCCATCAGCTCGTTGATCCGCTGGCTGCCGTCGCTCAACCGCTCCGCCCGGCGCCGGACCTCGAACAGATCGCCGGCCGCGACGCCATCCGCCCGGCCCTTGTCGAGGAAGAGCACCATCTGGGGCGCTTTCATTTCCTGCCGGCCAGGGCCGCCCAGCAGCCGGGCGCGGACCCCATTGCTCACCCGCACCGCGTGCTCGGTGCCCGACGGAGTGAACTTCTCAGCCGGAAGGACCCGCTGGCCGCTCCGGATAGGGCCGTAGGTGGCATCGACGCTCGCGATGTAGCGCCCGGACACGGTGTCGACCACGCGAGCGAGGCCGGTGGGCATCACCACTTCATCGTGGGACCGCAACTCGGCGCCGAGCTGGGCCACCAGGAGACTGTCGCCGATCTGGTAGGTGGCGCCCCGCGGTGCCTCGACCGCGATGAGCGAATAGGGCAGCGCGCTGGCGTTGCCGCCCTCCGAGCGGATCTGCTGCGGCGTCACCGGTCCCACCACCTTGCCGAACGGCAGGTTCTCACCCTCGGTGAGAAATCCGGAGGAGTAGAACTCGCTGCGTCGGAGCGGTCGATACGGCTGCTCCACGTACCCCCGGATGGTCTCCTGCAGCATCTGGGATCGGCGCGAGGCAAACAGCGGCGCGGGTCCCTCATCGGTGGCGGACGCCGACGTGAGCTGCGCCAGGGTGAGCTGGTGACTGACCTCGCTGTCAGTGACCGGCGCCTGCGCGGTGACTGCAGCGGGCTCCCCGGCCTGCACCGTATCCGCGGCGGCGACTGACGAATCCGTGGCGGCGGCTGACGAATCCGCGGCGTTGGCGACTGCCGGCACGGTGTCGGCCGCCTCGGCGACCGGCGGGATGGGTGTGTCGGTGGCAGGCACCGACGGGACGGTATCGGCGCCGGCCAGACGGAGCACTTCCCCTGGGTAGATCCAGTGCGGGTCGGCCACTGTGGCCGTATTCATCCGGTAGATGTCGGGCCAGAGGAACGGGTCGCCACGATACTGCTTGGCGAGGTCCCAGAGCGTGTCTCCCTGCCGGACGGTGTGGGACTGGGGCGTGGCTTCCTGGGCGAGCACCAGGGTCGGGCTTACGGCCAGGGCGAGCATGCCCAGCCACTTCCGGTGGAACGTGCGCGGCATCGGGATCTCCCAGCGACGTCGTTGTCGGGTATGGAGATGGGTCGTGAACGTGGAACGCGGTTCAGGGGCAGACGAGGCAAGTTCAACGCCACCGGGGGAAGGGTGCGCCGAGAACCCCTAAGCGCCAGCGCGGGAAGTGGTTGGGCGTTGAAGCGGCCGGGGGCAGGGTGGGGCAAGGTGAGGCAGAGTGGGGCAAGGTGGGGCAAGGTGGAAGAACCGATCCAATGGCTCACGACCCCTGCCCCACCTTGCCCCACCCTGCATCACCCTGCCCCACCTCCCCTAGAACGGCAGATCGTCGTCCTCGGCGTCGAGCGCTTCGGGGAAATCCTCGAACGACTGGTCCTTGCCCTTGGGCGCCCCGGCGGCGGCCGCGGCGACCTTGCTCGGGGCCGCGAACTCGGAGCCGCCGTCGCTCCGGCCCGACAGCAGGATGAGCTCTCGTGCGGTGATCTCGGTGGTGTAGCGGGTCTGGCCCTCCCGGTCCTGCCAGGAGCGGTACTCGATGCTGCCTTCGACGTACACCTTATCGCCCTTCTTGCAATACTTCTCGGCGATGTCCGCGAGCGTGGAGCCCTTGTTGTTCCAGAGCACCACCCGGTGCCACTCGGTCTTCTCCTGCTTCTCGCCGGACTGGTTCTTCCACTGCCGGCTGGTGGCCACCGAGAGCGTTGCCACCCGGGACCCGTTCGAGGTGCTGCGGACCTCCGGGTCCGCCCCCAGGTTCCCGATGAGAATGACTTTGTTCAGACTTCGGCTCACATGCACCTCCAGGGTTCCGGGGTAGGCCCGCTCGTACGGACCCCGATAAAATGTAGACCGCGCGACGCGGCGCGGCAATCAAAGGTCCGCGCGGCCACCCGGTTTCACGCAGGCTGCTCCAGCTCCAGCCGGAGGACCAGCGCGTCCTCCCGCGGGTTCCGGTAGTACGCCGCCCGCTGTCCGACCGGCCGGAACCCATGACTCAGATACAGCGCCTGAGCGGAACGATTGGACTCGCGCACCTCGAGGAAGACCTCGTCCACCCTTCGGCGCCGGAGCGCGACGATCCCGGCGCGGAGCAGCGCGCTGCCGATGCCTCGCCGGCGGAACTCGGGGGCCACCGCCAGGTTGAGGACCTCGCCCGAGCCGGCCACATCGCGTCCGATCAGGTAGCCGGCTACCCCACGCGCCGTCTCCGCCACCAGCCCGAAAGTCCAGGAAGAGGTAAGCGCCTCCCGAAAGCTGGTCTCGCTCCAGGGATCGCTGAACGCGCGGCGCTCGATGCCGACGAGCGCCGGCGCGTCAGCCGGCGCTGCCGAGCGGATCCGGCATGGGGCGTCCATGCGCCGCCTCCCAGCGTGCCTGTGCCTCGGCGGGCCGGCCGTACTCCGGCGCCCACCGCTCTACGGCTGTGATCCGGACTGCGCCGCCACGGCGCCCCACCAGCTCGATGAGCTGGCTGGCGTGAGGAGCACCCTCGGGTGGCCCCACCAGCCGGGAGCCCGACCAGCGCTCCAGCAGCTCCACGGCGCTGGGCGATGCTTCGCCCACCAGGGTGGACGGACGCGGCGCCGCGTCGACCAGCACCTGCGGGCGATACACCGACGGAGCCAGCAGGGTGACGACCTCCCCTGGCTCGAAGCGATAGGCGGCCGCATACACCTCACCCCGGAGCGCGTCGGCCACCGCGAGCACCGTGTGACCCTCGCGGGCGACCCCGCTGGCCCGCACCATGAGCGACGGCGCGGTCCAGAGCGGCAGCCCGCGCGCCTGTACCAGCGCCTTGGCCACCGCGGCGCCGACCCGAAGGCCGGTGAAGCTGCCGGGTCCATCGCTGAGCGCAAGACCGGTGAGGTCATCGAGCGTCGCCCCGGTCCGGTCCAGCAGAGCGGCGATCATGGGAAGCAGACCGGCCGCGTGACGCCGTGCACCCGCGAGGCTCTCCGCTACCGCGTCGCCGGCGGAGCGGCCCACCGCGATGGAGGCCCGCTGGGTGGCGGTCTCGATGGCGAGCCACATCAGACCATCTCCAGGCCGCGCCGGGCCGGGTCGGGCAGATGATGCAGCCGGAACCACCGGTCGGTGGGCGGCAACCACTCGCCCGCCTGGCGGGGCCACTCCACCAGGATGGCATCGCCTTCGGCCGCGAGCCCCTCCCAGTCGAGGTCGGCGGCTTCCTCGGGTGAGCGCAGACGATAGCAATCGAGGTGGAAGACCGGACCGCGACGCCCCTGGTAGCGGTGCACCAGCGCGTAGGTCGGGCTGGTGGCCGGCGCGGCGACGCCGAGCCCGCGCGCGATGGCCTGGATGAAGGTGGTCTTGCCCGCTCCCAGCTCGCCTTCGAAGGCGAGCACCGCTCCGGGGGGCAGCGAGCGGCCCAGCGCGACGCCCTCCGACTCGAGCTCGGCGCGGGTCAACTCGCGGATCACGCCTGCCGGCGGAGCCGGGGGACTCCGCCCCGGCGCACGTCGGGCGCGCCGAGCGCCTTGAGGTCGTTCACCTGATCGCGCAGCATGGCGGCGAGCTCGAACTCCAGGTTGGCGGCCGCCTGGCGCATCTGCCGCTCCAGCGACTGGATCATGGCCGCCCGCTTGGCCGGATCGTGCAGGTCGACCCGCTCCTGAATCGCCAGCTTGGGCTCCGGCCGCTCGGTCCGCGCGTCGGCCACGTGGGTGGAGAGCCGGACCTCGTCCATCGACTTGATGATGGAGCGCGGGGTGATGCCGTGCTGCTCGTTGTATTGCCGCTGGATGGTGCGCCGGCGGTCCATCTCCTCCAACGCGCGTTGCATCGAGCCGGTCAGCCGGTCGGCGTAGAGAATGGCCCGGCCGTTCAGGTTGCGGGCCGCCCGTCCGATGGTCTGCACCAGCGAGCGATCCGACCGGAGGAAGCCTTCCTGGTCGGCGTCGAGGATGGCCACCAGCGACACCTCGGGCAGGTCGAGCCCCTCGCGCAGCAGGTTGATCCCCACCAGCACGTCGAAGTCGCCCAGCCGCAAGCCGCGGAGGATTTCCATCCGCTCGATCGCGTCGATGTCGGAGTGGAGATACCGCACCCGGACCCCGGCCTGCTGCAGGTAGTCGGTGAGATCCTCCGACATCCGTTTGGTCAGCGTGGTGACCAGCACCCGCTCGTGGCGGGCTTCGCGGATCCGGATCTCGTTCAGCAGATCGTCGACCTGGCCCCGGACCGGCCGCACGTCCACCTCGGGGTCGACCAGGTGGGTGGGCCGGATGATCTGCTCCACCACGACCCCCTGGGAGAGCCCGAGCTCGAAATCGCCCGGCGTGGCCGAGAGGCTGAGCATCTGCGGCACCAGCGCCATGAACTCGTCGAACTGGAGGGGACGGTTGTCCAGCGCGGACGGCAGGCGGAAGCCATACTCGACCAGCGTGAGCTTCCGCGCCCGGTCGCCGTTGTACATGCCGCCGATCTGGGGGAAGCTGACGTGCGACTCGTCGACCACCACCAGGAAATCGGGCGGGAAGTAGTCGAACAGGCAGGCGGGCCGCTCCCCCTGGCGGCGACCGCTCAGGTGGCGGGAGTAGTTCTCGATCCCGGCGCAGGTGCCGACCTCGAGCAGCATCTCGACGTCGAAGTTGGTGCGGGACTCCAGCCGCTGGGCCTCCAGCAGCTTGCCCGCCGCCTTGAGCTCGGTCAACCGCTCCGCCAGCTCGGCCCGGATGAGGGTGACCGCGCGTTCGATCTTGGAGCGCTCGGTCACGAAGTGCTTGGCGGGATAGATGGCGCACTGGTCGAGCTGGGCGATGGTGTCGCCGGTCAGCGGATTGATCTTGCTGATCCGCTCCACTTCGTCGCCCCAGAGCTCGATCCGGATGGCCTGCTCGGCGTACGCGGGGAAGATCTCGATCGAGTCGCCCCGGACCCGGAAGGTGCCCTGCTCGAAGCTGACGTCATTGCGGCTGTACTGGATCCGCACCAGCTCGCTCAGGATGTCGTCCCGGCCCCGCTGCTCGCCGCGGCTGACGGTCACCATCAGCTTGCGATACTCCACCGGATCGCCCAGACCGTAGATGGCGCTCACCGTGGCGACGATGACCACGTCGTCGCGCTCCATCAGGCTCGAGGTGGCGCGGAGCCGGAGGCTCTCGATATCCTGGTTGATCGACGCGTCCTTCTCGATGTACACGTCGGTGGAGGGGACGTACGCTTCGGGCTGGTAGTAGTCGTAATAGGAGACGAAGTACTCGACGGCGTTCTTGGGCAGGAACTGGCGCAGCTCGCCGTAGAGCTGGGCGGCGAGGGTCTTGTTGTGCGACAGCACCAGCGTGGGCTTCCCGTGGCTGGCGATGGTGTGCGCCAGGGTCATGGTCTTGCCCGACCCGGTGACGCCGAGCAGGGTCTGGTACTTGTCGCCCCGACGGAGGCCTTCGGAGAGCTCGCAGATGGCCTTGGGCTGATCACCGGCCGGCGCGAAGGGAGCGACGACCTCGAAACGTGGGTTGCTCATCGGAGAAATATATACTGCCGGTCTTTGTTCGGCGGGGGGTGCCGGGGGGAGCGCCTACCCTGTCAGCGCCGCGCAGAATTCGGTGAACACCCCGACGTAGCGGTCGACGTCCGCGTCGGTGTGCTGGACCGAGAGGGTCCACTGCTCCTCATCGCCCGGGGTCATGAAGATCCCGCGGTTCAGCAGCCAGGGGTACGACGCGGCGAAGAGCTCCGGCGTGGTCTCCAGGAAGTCCCGGTAGTTGGTCATCGGCGTCGGGCGGTAGGAGACGCAGCCCTTGGCGCCCAGATCGATGGTGTGTGCCGGGATGTGATAGCGCTCGATGGCCGCCTGACATCCCTGCGCCAGCCGGGTGCCGAGCCGGGCGAAGTGGCGGTAGGCATCGGCGGTGAGCAGCTCGGTGAGGACGACCAGGCCCACCTGCGCCACGAGCGGGTTGCCGTTGTAGGTGCCCTGCTGGGAGACGCCCTGCTCGATCAGGCGCATCAGATCCTCCCGGCCGCCGAACGCCGCTGCCGGCAGCCCGCCGGCGATGGCCTTGGCCAGGCAGACGAGGTCGGGCTGCACCCCGAAGCGCTCCGAGGCGCCGCCCGGGGCGATGGTGAATCCGGTCTTGATCTCATCGAAGATGAAGACCACGCCGTGCCGGGTGCAGAGCTCCCGCACCCGCTCCAGGTACCCCGGCTGGGGCAGCACGATGCCCAGGTTCATCATCGCCGGCTCCATGATGAGGCAGGCGATCTCGCTACCCCGCTCGGCGAAGACCCGCTCCAGATGCCCGGCATCATTGAAGGGCACCACCTCGATGTACTTCGAGGCGTCCTTGACCATCCCCTTGGAGACCGGCGCGCTCGCCGGCCGCTCGCGACCTCCCATGGTGTCGGCGTTGGGAATGACCGAGAACATCACGCTGTCGTGGTGCCCGTGGTAGGAGCCTTCGATCTTGCAGACCACGTCCCGCCCGGTGGCGGCCCGGGCCACCCGGATCGCGTCCATGGTGGCTTCGGTTCCGGAGTTGGCGAACCGCAGCATCTCCAGCTTGAAGCGGCGGCAGATCTCCTCGCCGAATGCCACCGCGGCCTCCGTAGTCACCGCGAAGTGGGTGCCCTGGCTAGCGGCTTGCTGAATGGCCTCGACCACCCGCGGATGGGCGTGGCCCAGCACCATCGCCCCGAACCCCCCGTGGAAGTCGAGATACTCCGCCCCGTCCTGGTCCCAGATCCGGCTGCCCTTGCCCCGGCGGACGTAGATCGGATACGGCTGCATCTTCTGAAACGAGGAGACCACACCATAGGGAAGGATTCGGCGCGCCCGCTGGAACAGCTCAGCGGACCCGCTGGTGCGGGCGAGCAGCCGGGCCATTTCCGCCTGGCCGATCTCCTGGGCGCGGGCGAGGAGACGATTGCGTGCGGCGCGCTCGTCGGAGACGAGGGTGGTGCTCATGGGTCACGTCCTGTGTGCCGGTGAAGGTTGAGCCAACCATGAGCCTGCCTATGGCAGTTGTCAACTCCCCGGGCTCGGTGCAGATTGAGCTTCCATCCGCCAAGATCAGGGCATGACCATACCGCAGAGACTCGATGACGCCAGCCTCCGACCGTCGCGGAGCGGTTCCGGCGCGGCCACTCCAGATCCGGTCATCACGCTGGAGCACGTGGTCAAGCGCTTCGGAAGCTACGTCGCCGTAGAGGAGGCCCATTTCGCCATCGGCCGGGGAGAGTTCTTCTCGCTGCTGGGCCCGTCCGGCTGCGGCAAGACGACGACGCTCCGGATGATTGCCGGATTCGAGCAGCCCTCCGCCGGACGGATCCTGTTGGAGGGGAAGGATGTCTCCCGGGTGCCCCCGTACCGGCGGAACGTCAACACCGTCTTCCAGCACTACGCGCTGTTTCCCCACATGAGCGTCGCGGACAATGTCGCGTTCGGACCCCGCAGTCTGAAGCTGACCGACGAGGAGACCCGCCGGCGGGTCGGGGAGCTGCTCGAGGTAGTACGGCTGACCCAATTCTCGTCCCGGAAGCCGGCCCAGCTCTCCGGCGGCCAGCAACAGCGGGTGGCGCTGGCACGGGCGCTGGCGAACTATCCCAGCGCGCTCCTGCTGGACGAGCCGCTTGGCGCACTCGACCTCAAGCTGCGCCAGGCGATGCAGATCGAGCTCAAGCGGATCCAGCGCGAGGTGGGGATCACGTTCATCTACGTGACCCACGACCAGGAGGAGGCGCTGACGATGTCCGACCGGATCGCCGTCATGAACGAGGGCCGGGTCGAGCAGATCGGCACGCCGGAGGCCATCTACCACTCGCCCACCTCGGTGTTCGTGGCCAACTTCATCGGGGTCGCCAATCTGCTCCCGGCCACGGTGCTGCAGACGAACGGCCGCCAGGCCGTGGTGAGCGTGGCCGGCGATCGCGCCGTGCCGGTGGCGACCGGAGAGTGGGCCCTGCCGGCCGGCTCATCCGCCACGGTCATGGTCCGGCCGGAGCGGCTCCGCCTCTCAGAGGCGGCGCCCGCCGCCGGCGCCGCCGTCCCACTCACCCTGCAGCACGCCATCTTCCAGGGTCCGGTGGTCCGCTGTACCCTGCGCACCGCCGACGGGACTGACGTAGTGGCACACATCGGTCCCGAGCAGTCGCTCCCCACTCTCCACCCTGGCCTGACTCTGTGGGCCAGTTGGGACCTGGACGCCGCCCGGGTGCTGCCGCCGGCCGGTTACCAGGTGCCGGTCGAGTCCGATCTGCGAACCACCGTCGAACGGGCCGTTATGCCGATGCCCCACCTCGGTCCCCCCCACGCTTAGGAGCGCAGCCATGAGCCGTCGAGATTCGGATCCGCGTGATGACCAGCTCCACGAGTTTCTCCGCCAGGCAGTCACCCGCCGAGGCTTCCTGGCACGGACAGCGCTTGGCGCCGGCGGGCTGGCGCTGGGCAGCAGCTTCCTCGCGGCTTGCGGCGGCGGCAAGGAAGGCGCCCCAGCTGCCGGGGCTCCCGCCGCCGCTGGAGGAACCGGCGGCGGCAAGACGCTCCGGATCTCGAACTGGCCGCTGTACATCGACAAGCAGACCGTGCCGGAATTCGAGAAGGCCACCGGCAGCAAGGTGGAGTACACCGAGGACATCAACGACAACGACGAGTTCTTCGCCAAGATCGACGAGCCGCTCAAGCGGAACCAGAGCGTCGACCGCGACATCATCGTCCTGACCGACTGGATGGCCGGCCGATTGATCCGGCTGGGCTATGTCGCGCCGCTGGACGACAGCAAGTTCCCCAACAAGGCCAACGTGGTCGACAACGTGAAGGACGTCAGCTTCGACCCGGGCCGGAAGTACAGCGTGCCGTGGCTTTCGGGGATGACCGGCGTGGGCTACAACCCCAAGAAGACCGGCCGGGAGCTCACCAGCATC
This sequence comes from Gemmatimonadales bacterium, assembly GCA_036265815.1. Lineage (NCBI taxonomy): Bacteria > Pseudomonadati > Gemmatimonadota > Gemmatimonadia > Gemmatimonadales > Gemmatimonadales bacterium. The sequence continues at coordinate 23,692 of DATAOI010000001.1, read as the reverse complement.
AACGACATTTTCGATCCCAAGTTCAAGGGGCAGGTCACCATGCTGACCGAGATGCGGGACACGATCGGTCTGGTGATGCTGGGAATGGGGAAGGACCCGACCAAGGCCACGGTCGCCGATGCGCGGGCCGCCGCCGCCAAGATCAAGAAGGCACGACTGGGTGGTCAGATTCGCAAGTTCACCGGCAACGACTACGCCGAGGACCTGGCGGCGGGGAACATCGCGGTGGCGATCGCCTGGTCGGGAGACATTCAGGGACTGCACGCCGACAACCCGGATCTAGTGTGGCTCGCGCCGAAGGAAGGGGCCATGCTCTATTCGGACAACATGATGATTCCCAAGACGTCGGACCGGCAGGACCTGGCGATGGCCTGGATCAACTACGTGTACGATCCGGTCCACTCGGCCCAGATCGTCGCCGCGGCGCCGTACCTTTCCGACGTGAAGGGCACCGGCGAGGCGCTGGCCAAGGTCGCGCCCGACCTGGCCAAGAGCCCGCTGGTGAATCCGCCCGATGATCTCCGCGCCCGGCTCCACGTCTTCAAGGCGCTGGACGAGAAGGAAGAGACCGAGTTCAACCGTATCTTCCAGGACGCCATCGGAGCCTGACGACACATGGCGGGCACCGCGGCAGGGGGGTCGAGGCGGAGTCGCCTGGCCCCCTACCTGCTCATCGCGCCGGGCATCCTGTGGCTGCTCGTCTTCTTCGTGGTGCCGATCGTCACCCTGGCGCAGACCTCAGTGCACGTCGTCGACGCACCCTGGTGGGACGGCTACTACCGGGCGCTCAACAACTATGGGGTGCACTTCTTCCGTTCCTTTCGCTACGCCCTGATCGCCACGCTCCTGGCGCTCGCGCTCGGCTATCCGCTGGCCTACGTGATCGCGTTCCGGGCGGGCCGCTTCAAGAACCTGCTGCTGGGTCTGGTGGTGCTGCCGTTCTTCACCACCTTTCTGGTCCGCACCTTCGCCTGGAAGACCATCCTGAACGACGAGGGACCGGCCGCCTGGCTGCTCCGCCGGATGCATCTGCTGGCGGAGGGCGGCCGGCTGCTGGACACAACGTTGGCGGTGGTCGGCGGACTCACGTACAACTTCCTCCCGTTCATGATCCTGCCGATCTACGTCAGCCTGGAGAAGATCGATCGGCGGCTGGTGGAGGCGGCCGAGGACCTGTACTCCACACCGATAGGGGCGTTCCGGAAGGTGGTGCTGCCGCTCTCGCTCCCCGGCGTCTTCGCGGGCAGCCTGCTCACCTTCATTCCGGCCGCGGGTGACTTCATCAACGCCCAACTGCTCGGCAGCCCCAACCAACAGATGATCGGCACCATCATCCAGAACCAGTTTCTGGCCGTCCGGGACTATCCGCTGGCCGCCGCGCTCTCGTTCGTGCTCATGCTGATCATCACCCTCGGCGTGTTGGCATACGCCCGGGTGCTCGGCACCGAGGAGCTGGCATGAGGCGGATGACCCGGTGGCTGCTCGATGGGTACGCCGCGCTGGTACTGCTCTATCTCTTCCTGCCGATCTTCGTGATCGTGCTCTACAGCTTCAACAAGCCGGCCGGCAAATTCAACTTCGTCTGGAAGTCGTTCTCGCTGGACGCCTGGCGGGACCCGTTCCAGTACCAGGCCCTGGTCGAGGCCTTGAAGCTGAGCCTCCGGGTGGCGGCGCTCTCGACAGCGGTGGCCACTCTGTTCGGCACCCTCATCGCGCTGGCCCTGGTGCGCTACAGGTTCCGCGGCAGCGGCGCCGTGGGCCTGCTGCTGGTGCTGCCGCTCACCACGCCCGAGGTAGTGCTCGGCTCGTCGCTGCTCACCCTGTTCCTCAACGTGAACGCCCCCACCGGGTTCACCACCATCGTGATCGCGCACATCATGTTCTCGGTGAGCTACGTGGCGCTCTGCGTGCGGGCCCGGATCCGGGGCTTCGACTGGACCCTGGAGGAGGCGGCGATGGACCTTGGCGCGCCCCCATTCCGGGTGTTCTGGAAGGTGACGCTGCCGATCATCGCTCCGGGCGTGGCGGCGGCCGCCATGCTCGCGTTCGCGCTCTCGCTGGACGACTTTATCATCACCCTGTTCAATGCCGGCAGCCGCGTCACCTACCCGTTGTACGTGTACGGCGCGCGCCGGGCCGCCTTTCCTCCCCAGATCAACGTGCTCGCCACCGCGATCCTCTTCGTGAGCCTGGTCGCGCTCGGGGCCACCGTGCTGTGGCAACATCGGACGGTGCGGGAGAGCACCAGCTCTCCGATCCCGCTCGCCTGAGCCGTTTCACCCAGCCGTGCCTCCCATCGAGCAGGCCTGTTACTGGCTGGCGCGCCGTGCACCCCGCGCTGCCCACCCGCTGGAAGGCCCCGCCCAGACCGAGATCGCCATCGTCGGGGCGGGGCTCACCGGGCTCTGGACCGCGCTCTTCCTCAAGGAGCTTGCACCCGCGCTGGACGTGACGGTGCTGGAGCAGGGACTGGCGGCGCACGGCGCGAGCGGGCGCAACGCGGGGATGCTGTCCGAGACGGTCGACCACAGTCACGGCCTCGCGATCACCCACTTCGGCCAGGCAGAGGCGCGTCGGCTCGCCCGCCTGGGCGAGAGCAACGTGGCGGAGCTGGTGGGGTTCCTGGAGGGGGAAGGGATCCGTTGCGACTACGAGCCCACCGGCCGTCTGCTGGTGGCGCTCACCGATGGTCAGCTGGAAGACGCGCGCCGAACAATCGAGATCGCCGCGAGCCTAGGGCTCGATTCGTTCCACTATCTCGATCGGCAGGCGGTGCGGGCCGAGCTGGATTCACCGCTCTATCTGGGTGGGGTCGGCGTGAGCGGCGGCGGCATCCTCGATCCAGTGAAGCTGGTGGATGGTCTCTGCGACGCGGCGGAGCGGCGGGGAGTGCGGATCCACGAGCAGAGCCGGGTGACCGGCCTGGAGCGGCGGGGTGCCGGAGTCAGGATTCAGGTCGAGCGCGGGAGCCTCGATGCGCGAAGGGTCATCCTCGCCACCAGCGCCTATACCCATCATCTCCTGCCAGAGGTCACGCGGCGATTCATTCCGCTCTACGATTACGTGCTGGTGAGCGAGCCGCTCTCCCCCACCCAGCGGGCGACGATCGGCTGGCGCCGGCGCCAAGGCGTCACCGACGGGCGGGCCTTCTTCAACTACTATCGGCTGACCGCGGACGACCGCATCCTGTGGGGCACCAGCGAGGCGGCGTACTACGGGGGGAACCGGGTGGATCCGTCCTGCGATCATTCCCCGGCACACTACGCGGCGTTGCGGCAGAGCTTCGCGCGGCACTTCCCCGCGCTCGAGCGGCTGGAGTTCCCCTACGCCTGGGGCGGCGCGATCTGCTCCACGACGCGGCTCACGCCCTTTTTCGGGCGGGCGCTCGAGGGACGGGTGCTCTATGGACTGGGCTACACCGGGCACGGCCTCGGCACTACCCGGCTGGCTGGGCGCATCCTCGCCCATCTGGCGCTCGACCGGCCGAGCGGGCTGCTCGATCTGGCGCTGGTTCGGCGGAAGCCGTTTCCTTATCCGCCCGAGCCGCTTCGCACCTGGTCGGTGGCCGGCGTGACACGGGCGCTCCGCCGGGTGGACCAGGGCGAGCGCCCGAGCCTGCTGCTGCTGCTGCTCGACCGGATGGGGCTGGGATTCTCCAGCTGAGCGCGGCTAGCGCTCCGCCCGGCCCAGCGCGGCGTCCAGCACCTCGAGGGTGAAATCCACATCGGCTGCCGTGACGCACATCGGCGGCTTGATGCGGAGGGTGTTCCCGAAGAGCCCGCCCTTCCCCATCAGTACGCCCATCTCCCGCAGCGCCTCCCAGACAGCGAGCGTCTCCTGGGTGGCCGGCTCCTTGGTCTCGCGATCCTTCACCAGCTCGACGCCCAGCATGAGCCCCATGCCGCGGACGTCTCCGATGAGGCGGTGGCGGGTCCGCAGCTCCTCGAGTCCGGCCTTGAGCCGGCCGCCCACGATGCGCGCGTTCTCCTGCAGGCCGTCTTCCTCGATGATGTCGAGCACGGCGAGTCCCGCGGCCATCGAGACCGGGTTCCCGCCGAAGGTGTTGAAATGGATCCGCTGGCTCAGTGCCTCGGCGATCTCCCGCCGGGTGGTCACGGCGGCGAGCGGCCAACCGTTACCAATCCCTTTGGCCATGGTGACGATGTCGGGCACCACGCCGGAGCGCTGGAAGCCCCAGTAGTGCTCGCCGGTGCGACCGAATCCGGTCTGCACTTCGTCGGCGATGCAGAGCCCACCGTGCTCCCGGGCGACGGCGTAGGCTTCTCGCAGATAGTTCGCCGCGCCGTACGTCACCCCTCCGACCCCCTGCATCGGCTCGGCGATGAAGGCGGCGATTTTGCCCGGGGTGGAGTAGCGGATCAACTCCCGGATGTCCTCGGCACTCTTCCGGGCGATCTCCTCCGGCGTCCCGCCGAAGGGGCTCCGGTACGGGTCAGGATTCACCGCGTGATGGATGCCGAGATTGAGCTGCTGGGGGAACTTCCAGGTGTGGTGCGAGGTGAGCGCCATGGTCGACGGCGAGCCGCCGTGGTACCCATTCCGCACGGCGACGACATCGGTGTGCCCGGTGAAGGCGCGTGCCATGAGCACGGCCAGGTCATTGGCCTCGCTCCCGCTGTTGACGAAGTAGGTGACGTCGAGCCCGGCCGGCATCTTCCCGGCGAGCCGCTTGGCCAGCAGGGGGAAGCCGGGGTGCAGGTAGATCGTGGTGGTGTGCTGGATGGCGTCGATCTGCGCCTTCACCCGCTCCACGAACCGGGGATGGGAGTGACCGCAGGAGACGGTGACGATGCCTGCGAACATGTCGAGGTACCGGCGGCCGGACTCGTCGTAGAGGTACTGCATGTACCCCTCGACCAGCATCAGCGGATCGCGGTAGTACAGGAACGTGCTGGGATGGCAGTACTGCCTGCGCATCGCCAGCACCTCCTGCTTGGAGGGGCCGGTGTAGGGACGGGGTCGATGGTCGCTCGGCGGCATGGTGGGCCGGGCAGGCGCGGTCGTCGTCACGGATCGCTCCTTCTTGAAGACGTCGATAGTCCTGCGGTCAGCGTGAAGCTCAGGCAGCTCCGAGCGGAGCCGTCGGCTCGAGCCACCTTCACTTCGACATCCAGCTCGTCCCCGCTTCCCGATTCCACTTGGTCGTGATCTTCTTCGCCTTGGTCCAGAACTCGATCGAGCCGCGCCCGGTAATGTCCCCCACCCCGAACTTCGAGTCGTTCCACCCCCCGAAGGGGAACGGCTCACGGGGCACCGGGACGCCGACGTTGATGCCGACCATGCCGGCGCTGGCCCGCTCCATGGTCTGCCGCGCCAGGCCACCGCTCTCGGTGAAGATCGAGGCGGCGTTGCCGTAGGGCGACGCGTTCTGCAGCGCGATCGCCTGGTCGAGATCCCGGGTCCGCACGATGGCCAGCACCGGCCCGAAGACCTCCTCCTGTGCGATCCGCATGTCGGGGCGAACCTGATCGATCACCGTCGGGCCGACGTAGAACCCCTGCTCCTTGCCGGGCACCACGGCGTTCCGGCCGTCGACCAGCACCCGGGCCCCGCCCCGCTCCGCCTCGGTGATGGCCGCCTCGATCCGTTCCTTCGCCTGCCGGGTGATCACCGGACCCACGTCCCGGCCAACCACCATGGCGCGGGCCTGCGCCGCCAGCCGCTCGACGACGTGATCGGTCTCCGAGACCGCGACCATCACCGACGCCGCCATGCAGCGCTGGCCGGTACAGCCGCTCATCGCGGCGAGCACGCCGCCGGCGGCCATTTCAGGGTCGGCGTCCGGCATGACGATCACGTGGTTCTTGGCCCCACCCAGCGCCAGCACCCGTTTGAGCGCCGCGGTCCCCCGCCGGTAGACCTCCTTGGCCACGGCGGTGGACCCCACAAAGGTGACCGCCTCGATGCCCGGGTGATCGCAGATGGCCTCGACCGCCTCCCGCGCGCCGTGGACCACGTTGAACACCCCGTCGGGCAGGCCGGCCTCACGCAGCAGCTCGGCGATCCGGCCAGCGCTCAGCGGGACCTGCTCGGAGGGCTTGAGAATGAAGACGTTGCCGAGCGCGATGGCGTTGGGAAAGGTCCAGTGCGGCACCATTGAGGGAAAATTGAACGGGTTGATGGCGGCCACGACGCCGAGCGGGTGCCGCTCCAGCCGGCACTCGACGCCTCGGCTCACCTCCATCACCTCTCCCAGCGGCATCTGCGGCAGCGCGCAGGCGAACTCGGTGAGCTCGATCGCCTTCAAGACTTCCGCCTCGGCCTCGACCTTGATCTTGCCGTGCTCCTCGCTGACCAGCGCGCCAAGCTCGGCGAGATGCCGCTCGAGCAAGGCCTTGTAGCGGTAGAACACCTGGACCCGTTCCTTGATCGGCGTCGCCGACCAGCCCGGAAACGCCTGCCGGGCTGCCGCCACGGCCAGGTCCACCTCGGGCGCACCGCCGAGCGGGACGCGGCTGATCACGGCACCGGTGGATGGATTCACCACATCCTGGAACCTCGGTCCACCCGCCAGCCGCTGGCCACCGATCCAATGGGCGGCGTCGGGGTGCGGCCGAGGGGATCCGCGATCCTGGGCAGGCGCGGCGAGCGTATCGATGGAGGTCACGGATTCACCCCGGGCGGAATGGGACGGAAACGACGGCTGCCGGAGGGAGTGTGCCCGGCGGGGAGCGGAATGTCAATCCGGGGAACCGCTCCCCGCCGGTGTGCCGCTACTTGCGGACCGCGAAGGCCTTGGCGTCTGCTGAATCGCCATTGAGGTACAGGAGGACGACGTAGGTCCCGGGCTTCCACCCCTTGGGAGGGGCGAACTGGAAGAGAGCATTGGACTTCGACCCAATCGTGACGGACTGGGCCGTGGAGTCGAGCAGTTTTGGTCCCTGCGCTATCCAGCGCGCGGCCAGTGTTGCCTGCCCCGGGGTCCCGTGCAAGGCCGCGGAAACATAGACGGTCTCCTGAGGCGCGAACTGAAACGTGGGCTCGGCGATCAGGTTTTCGGGACCGAGCCGCTTTCCGATCATGACGTTCCCCAGTCGCGCCTTCCCGCTTGTCTCCGCCCGTTTGACCGAGTCCGCCACCCTTGCGGCAGAGTCCGCGGCAGCGCTTTCGGTGCTCTTCCGCGTGTCACCACCACCGCACCCGACTAGTGAAACGGTGGCGAGCGTGACGGGCAAGAGCATCCGTGCGAATCGCATTCTCGTCTCCGGTAAGTGTGAGTGACAAAGAATGGCGCCGCTATCGCGCATCCGCCAGGGTCAGCAGGCGCTTCCAGTGGGACTCGGACGCCGGAATGACCGAGAGCCGCGACATGCGAACCAACGCCAGATCGGCGAAGGCGGGATCCGCCTTGACGGCGGCGAGCGTGACCGGTCGAGGCAGCCGCTTGCCGGCCTCGATATCGACCACGGCGAGCTTCGGGTCATCCTGCTTGGGGTCGGGATACGGCGCGCTGGCCACCCGCGCGAGCCCGACCATGGCCTTCTCCTCGCCCGAATGATAGATCAGCACCTGATCGCCCTTGGCCATGCTGCGGATGTGTCTGAGCGCGAGCGCGTTGGAGACGCCATCCCAGACGGCGCGGCCCTCGCGCGCGAGATCGTCGAACGAGTAGGTATCGGTGTCGGTCTTGAGAATCCAGTACTGGGGCATCGGCTCCGGCGAGCTAGTTCGGGGGTGCTTCCCTGCGCTCGATCTCGGTCACGCCTTTCACCTTGCGCACCGCCTTCAGGACCTTGCCCAGGTGCGGCAGGTTGTCCACTTCCACAAAGATGTTGCCGAAGACCGATCCGTCCTTGGTGTGGAGGTCGGCGCCGCGGATGTTGGTGCCCGTCTGGCTCACCGCTTCCATGATATCGGCATAGAGACCTCGGCGGTCCTCCCCGGTGACGGCGAGACGCACCGCGAATGCTTCTCCGGCGGTCTCCTGCCAGTCGATGTCCACCCGGCGTCCCTCGGATGAGAGGGTGAGCAGATTGGGGCAGTCGGACCGGTGGATCGAGATGCCCCGGCCCTGGGTGACGTATCCCACCACCGAGTCTCCCGGCACCGGTTGGCAGCACTGGGCGTAGCGCACCATCAGGCCGTCGACGCCCTGAATCTTGATGCCCCGTCCCAGCCGGATCCGCTCGATGACCCGGCCGAAGACCGTGGGTTTCGGCTCCTGCATCTCGTCCCCGGTGAGGTCGGGATAGAGTGCCCGCATCACCTGGCCCAAGGCCACGTCCCCGCGGCCCACCGCGATCTCGAGCCCCTGCCCGTCCGCCAGCGAGAGCGCCTCCGCGGCGCGGGCCAGCCGGGCCTCGTCGGGCGGCTCGACCCGCCGGCGGCGCACCTCGCGGGCCAGGATCTCCCGGCCCAGCGTGAGGCTGACCTTCTCCTCCTCGTGATTGACCCACTGCTTGATCTTCTGCCGGGCCCGAGCGGTACGCACGTGACTCAGCCAGTCGCGGCTCGGCTTGGCGCTGGGGCCGGTGAGGATCTCGACCGTGTCGCCGCTCTTGAGCTCCCGGTGCAGCGGGGCGATCCGCCCGTTGATCTTGGCACCCTGGCACTTGAGCCCGACCTCGGTGTGCACGTGAAATGCGAAGTCGATGGCGGTGGACCCCTTGGGCAGCCGTTTCACGTCGCCCTGCGGGGTGAAGATGAAGATCTCGTCCTGGTAGAGGTCGATCTTGAGGAATTCGAGGAACTCCTCGGGGCTGTGGGTGTCCTGCTGCAGCTCGAGCAGCTGGCGGAACCAGCCGAGGTGCTGGTCCAGCTCGTCCCGCTTGCCATCCTTCTTGTAGAGCCAGTGGGCGGCGATACCGAACTCGGCCGTGCGGTGCATCTCCTGGGTGCGGATCTGGACCTCGAAGAGCTGCCCGCCGGGTCCGAAGACGGTGGTGTGGAGCGACTGGTAGGCGTTCGACTTGGGCGAGGCGATATAGTCCTTGATCCGCTCCTGGATCGGGGTCCAGTTGTGGTGGATGATGCCCAGCACGTGATAGCACTCCGGCACCGAGCGCACGATGACGCGGATGGCCATGAGATCGTAGATCTCGTCGAACGCCTTGTTCCGCTTCCGCATCTTCTGAAAGATGGACCAGAGGTGCTTGGGCCGGCCGGTGACCTCGTACCACTCGATGCCGGCGCGCTTAAGCTCCTGCTCCAGCGGGGCGCGCAGCTTGAGGATGGTCTTCTCCCGCTGGGCCCGCTTGGACGCCACCTGGTTGACCAGATCGCGGTACTCGTCGGGCTCCAGGAACTTGAACGCCAGATCTTCCAGCTCCGCCTTGATTCCGGCCATACCGAAGCGATGGGCCAGCGGGGCGTAGATCTCGCGGGTCTCGAGCGCGATCCGCTGGCGCCGCTCGGGCGGGAGGTGCTCGAGGGTGCGCATGTTGTGCAGCCGGTCGCCCAGCTTGATGATGATGACCCGGGCGTCCTTGGCGATCGACAGCAGCAGCTTCCGATAGTTCTCGACCTGCTCTTCCGCGGAGGAGCGGAAGGTGAGGCTGGAGATCTTGGTGAGCCCGTCCACGATGCTCGCGATCTCGCCGCCGAACTCCTTGGCGATATCCTCGGTGCGGACATCGGAGTCCTCCACCACGTCGTGCAGCAGGGCAGCCGCGATGGTGCTGCTGTCCAGCAGCTGCTCGGCCAGGATCAGCGCCACCGAGATGCTGTGGGTGACGAAGTCCTCGCCCGACATCCGCTTCTGTCCCCGGTGGGCGGACGCGCTGAAGCGGAGCGCCCGCTCGATCAGGTCGAGATCGAGTCGGTCGGCGTGACGCTCGAGTACCGCCCTGAGATCGGGCGCGAGGTCAGGCAAGGTGCCGGTCACAGCAGTCCAGCGGTGGCAAAGCTCACGAAGCGGTCTCCTCCGATGATCACGTGGTCATAGAGCGGCAGGTCCAGCAGCCGGCCCGCCGCCACCAGTTGCTGGGTCACCGCCCGATCTTCCGCCGAGGGCGTGGGATCTCCGCTCGGGTGGTTATGGACGACGATGATCCCCGCCGCGGCTTCCGCGATCGCGGCGCGAAACACCTCTCGGGGATGCACCAGGGAACTGTTGAGCAACCCGCGGGTCACCAGCACTTCCCGCAACACCTGACTCTGGCTGTCGAGAGCCAGCAGGTGGAACTCCTCCACCTGCAAGTCCCGCAGCCGGTTATGGAACAGCCGGGCGACGTCGTCGGGTTCCCTGATCCGGGCCAGCGGAGGACGCTCTTCCCGCGCGATCCGGGCCCCGAGCTCGAAGGCGGCAAGCAGCCGCGCCGCCTTGGTCGGGCCCACGCCCTGGGCCCGGAGCAGTTCGGCGCTGGGCCGCTGGGCGAGCCGGCGGAGTGAGCCCTCGCCGATCTCCAGGATCCGTCCGGCCAGCTCCAGAACGCCCGCCGCCGCGCCACCCGTCCCTAACAGGATGGCGAGAAGTTCGGCGGTCGTCAACGCGGCAGGGCCGAGGGACCAGAGGCGCTCCCGGGGGCGGTCGGCCTCCGGCACCACGGAAAAGGGCATTGGCACGGGTTCAAGATGCCACCTCTCCGGGCTCTTACCGGTGCCATTATCCTGCAGCGCGGACGCGGGTTATGCCAGGCCCAAGGCCTCGGCGAACTCCCTTGCCGACGGGAACCGGTCCGCCGGCGCCTTTGCCAGCGCGCGTTCGACTGCCCGCTCGAGCGCTGCCGGAACGTCGGGACGGACCGTCCGGAGCGACGGCACCGGATCCGCCGCGTGGCGCGCCAGGATCGCCTGGGAGGTGCGGCCGCTGAACGGTGGCTCGCCGGCCAGCATCTCGTAGAGCACGCATCCCAGGCTGTAGATATCGCTGCGTCCGTCGATTCCCCCGGTGGCGGCTGCCTGCTCGGGACTCATGTAGCTCGGATTGCCGAGCATCACCCCGGTCAGCGAGAGCCGCTCGCCGCCGGCGAGGTCCAACGCGTGGGCGATCCCGAAGTCCGCCACCAGCGCGTGGCCCGACTCGAGCAAGAGGTTCTCCGGCCTGACGTCCCGATGCACGATCCCATGAGCATGCGCGTAGGCCAGCGCATCGGCCACCTCCCGGGCGATCCGCAACGCGTCTCCCAGTGGAAGCTGCTCCTCCTTCACCAGCCGCTCGCGAACTGACTCACCGCCCGCGACGGGCATGACGTAGTACAGGCTGGGGCATCTCCCGGGCGCTTCCAGCGCGCCCGAGTCGTACAGCTGGAGGATGTGCGGGTGGTGCAAGCCGGCGACGATGGCGATCTCGCGGAGGAACCGCTTGGCTTCGGTCGAGGTGGCCAGCTCCGGCCGCAGGACCTTGAGGGCGACCGGTCGGTTGTGCTTGAGATCCCGCGCCAGATAGACCGTGGCCATGGTGCCCCGCCCGAGCTCGCGCTCGATCCGGTAGCGCTCGGCTGGAACCGAGCCTGCGTCCTTCCTGCCCTTGCTTGGCGCGTCGTCACCAGTCCGGATTCGCTGGACGAATGCAGTCAACTCCGGCGTCGGTGGCATGGCCAGTTCTTCCCGCACCAGCGATTCGTAGACCTCCGCGTGGTGCAGCGCGCCGGCCCAATCCCCCGCGCCCGCGAGCGCGCGCGCGAGCCCCAGTGCCGATCGTTCGCTGAGCGGGTCGAGCGTGGCGAGCCGTCGCCACCAGTCGATTTCGGTCGTGTGCTGCCCTCGGCCACCAGCCTCCCTCGCGAGACGAAAGAGCGCTCCCTCGTACGCGGTCGCCAGTCGGCTGCGTTCCGACTCGGCCCACACCTCGAAGGCGGGGGCGTCGCTCAGAAAGAACCCGTCCAGGAAGGGACCATGGTACAGCGCGGCGGCCTCGGCAAGGTCGTCGCGGGCGAGCGCGCGCTCGAAATCGCCGACATCGCTCGTGAGGACACTGGGATTGAGCTGCAGCGGATCGGTGCCGAGCAGAGCGTCATCGGAGATCTGACGCCGAATGGAGTAGAGCAGCTGCTCCAGCGCGTGCCGGGCGTGTTCCGTGGAGCTCTCCGCCCAGAGATAGGCCACGAGCTTGTCGCGGCTCGACCCCCGGCCACCCGCGGCGGCAAGCAGGGCCAGCAGGCCCAGCCGCCGCCGCTGGGTGACAAGCGGCGTTCCTGCCGCATCGAGCAGGGTGAGTCCGCCGAGAGCCTGGAGTCGCAGCATGAGTTCTAGATGAGCAGGGGGTGAGAGCCCCGTGAGCCCTTCAGTCTATAGTAGGCCCCGCGTATGGGAGCAGCAAGCCGCGCAGCACGCAGGCTGAGCGGTATCCGCGTCCATTCCCACGCCACCCGGGAGGTTTTCGATGCGCGCTCACTGCTGGACCTCACCCTATCTGTGCGCCGCGATCGGACTCCTCGGCGCCTGCAGCTCCTCGCCTACCGAGCCGTCTGAGACGAAGCGGTCGCCGCTACCGCCGGGCGCCACGCTGGTCCTGCTGGTCGCACCCAGCCAGACCACGATCAAGGGTGGCCAGACTGTCCAGCTCACCGCGAGCCGGGAAAGTCCTCGGGGAATGTCGATTGCGCCCACGGAGATCGCGTGGGTCAGCTCAGATCTCAAGGTTGCAAGGATCGGCTTGGACGGGACCGTGCTGGCCGCGGCGCCTGGGACGGCACAGATCACCGCCCAGTGGCACGGCATGAAGGGAGCCGCGACGGTCACCGTGCTAAGCAACGAGCCGCTGTCTGGGCCGTGCCCGAAGCGGGCACTCGCTGCGGTGGGAGCAAGCGCTCTGCCGATTTCGAAGTGCGGAGCTCGGTGAGAGTGGCCGCCGCCGGACGAAGGCGCAACATGAGGAGCGGGTGAGGAGGGTGTGAGGGCCCGGTGAGCATCGAAGCTTAGTGTTGGACCCAGGTTCGGCGGTGGGCAACTCTCCGGCACGCGCCTGCGCTCCGAGACACCTACCCCGCATCCTCACCCGGAGGCTATGATGCGTGACTACTTCTCGATCGCGGTTCTGCTGTCCGTCGTGTTGGCTGCAACCGCTTGTGACAACTCACCCGTGGGCGTCCCCGATCCGGGCGGCGCGGCGCTGGAACCCGTAACGCAGACGTGCCCCAGCAATCCTGCCCTGCCGGCGTTCCTGCAGACAATCAACTGCAGCGCCCAATGATGACCGTGGCCCCCGGTGTTCGCCGGGGGCCACTCTTGCCCCACGAGAGTCCTTCTCTCCGGCCTCGCGATCGCGGCGTATTTGGCCACCCCGTGACACTTCCGTACTTCTTCGTGTACTTCTTCTCCGACCGGTGAGAATGGTCCGTGACGGGGAGGCGCTACCTTGAGGATCGTTCAGAAGCTGAGCTCCAGCCCGACGCGCGCGCGGCGACCCGGAGCAGTCTGTTCCTGCTCGCCGCGCGCGACATCGTAGAGGGCGTTGATCGCCAGACTCTGCTCCTCGACCGTGAACACGCCGTCGCCGTCCCCGAAACGCTCCTCAGCCCGAATGAGGTACATGCAGTTTGCCGCGGCCGGCCGGGACGCCTTGCTCGAAATCCAAGTGGCGCAGCTCTCGTGACGGACGGGCAGCATCAGGGAGCTGTCGGCCGCGAGCACGCCGTTGTTCGCACCCTCCAGAGCCAGTTGTCCCAGGTCGGCTCGAAGGTTTGCTGCCCGCTCGACATCGTTCCGCACGCTACCATTCACCGCGAAGACCTGAAGCACATTCTTGAGATTGAGCAGATTACGGACGTCGAGGTACACCGTCACATCCATCGAACCCAGTCCGAAGCTCTTCGTCACCCGGGCATTGAGTTCCTTGAAGGCCGGCAGCCGGCGAGTATTGATCCCCTCGGGAAAGGACCCCAAGCAGTTCTCGCCAGAAAGGATGCTCTGTTCTGGGTTGCTCTCTCCGCATCTGGAATACGCCGATCCGCTGGTGTAGCGGAAGGTCGAGTATACGCTGACATTCTGCAGGATCTCGCCCAGCAGCGAGCCTCGCTTCCATTTGCCCGGGAGAGTGAGAGAGAGGGCACCGGCGAGTGTGTGTGGGCGGCTGTTGTCGGTGGGCAATGTGGCTTGAGGGGGCGGCTGGGTCCCCCCGGTGGCCGAATTCACGATGCGGGAGCCGTAGTTGAGATAGGTGAACGGATCTGAGCCGGTATTTCGGGCGTCCTGATAGGCGTAGGCGATCGTCCCGTTGAAGAAGTTGCCGAACCGGCGGTCCAGCCTGATATCCACCCCGCGCACGTTGCCAAAGTCCAGATTGGTCAGCGTGTGAAAAGTGTTGTCTCGATTCAAATACGGATCGAATCGGGTAACCAGGCGCGCGGCAGGATCGGCGATGACGTTCTTGTTGTACGCTGCGACGTCGACGACCATGTCATCGTTGAAAGCGTGCCGGACGCCAAACTCGAAGGCGATGGTTTTGCCAAAGTCGAGATCCGCGCCGAAGGGGTTGGCCCCAGTAACAGTGAGGTCTCCGTTGATCCCGCCCAGGACCAGCCCGAAATCGGGCGCCTGTACCTGGTGGGAATAGCTGAGCCGGAAATTGGTCCGCGCGGTCACCGGAAAGGACACTTGCACGCGCGGACTGAGATAGCCGTGGCTGTGGTCACGGACGAGCAAGGCCGTAGGATTGTTCGGGTCAAAGGTCGGCATCGAGGATATTCGGGGAAATGGATACCGGTCACCAAGACTGTCCGTGGCATATGGCCGTGAGGCCCGGGAGTCGTACCAGTCGAAGCGGAGTCCACCTACCACCACCAGGTCGCCAAGATCCAGGCGATCCTCGACGAATGCATTCCAACGGACCGGTTTCTCGATGTAGGCGTCACCGCCATCTTTGAACCGCACCAGGAACGCGTAGTAGCCGATGGCGTACCGGGTGAGCTCTGCGCCCAATTTCACCCGGTTGTAGCGATCGGCCTGCCAATCGAGCGTCGCCTTGCCGAGGTACCGGTCTTCCTGATAAAGGTTCACGTGCTGGAACCCTGCGATCCCGCCCGATTCGCCGAACTGCCAGGTGTTGCCGCCCATCGTGCTAGAAAACCCCCCGAACTCTCCGTAGAGACCGTACGCGTTGTTCCGGAGTTCATCCACAATGCTGTAGGTGGCGTTGTTGGGATCCTGGGGCGTGATGCGCCCCTGGTTCTGCCGGAGGTTCCGGATCAAGTCCTCGGTGATCGGGAAGGTGTCGAAGTCGTAGAGGAACTCCATTGGCTTGAGGATGAAGCCGCCGAAGGGACTGCGGGTCGAGAGTTCGCTCTCGACGGTGAGGGGAGCGCCAATGGTGCGGTCCTGCTGATAGGACAACGACACATCCAACGCCAAGGCCCGGTCGGCGCTCTTGGAGAGATTCTGCACCCAGGTAAGCGTCGCCAGCCGGCTGCGATTGCTGAACCCGCGCAGGTTCCATGGCACCGACAGCCGATTCAGATGGCGAATGATGAAATCGAACTGATGGCCCTGGAACCGGCTGGTCGCGAGGCTCAATGATATTCGCGACCCGGTGCCGTAGGTGTAGTTGAGCTTTCCATTGATGGCGAGGAGGGACCGCGCCGTGGCCGGGATGCGTACCCCGTTGCAGTCGAACCCGTAGTTGTTCCTGATGTCGACGATCGCCGCGGCATCCCGACCATGCAGACCGGCCGAGCCAGCCTGGTCGAACGTCTCGCATCGTCCGCGTGAAATGGCGTATCGGGAGACCTCGACGAGTGTGGTGTCCGCGTCCTGGCTTTCGTTTCGCACCGTCGTTGAATCATCTTTTATCGCGCTCGCTTGGTGGACCGTCGTGTCGACTCCCGCCTGGATGAAGATGGGCACATTCTGACTGTGGAAACCTTCCTCCACCGCTCTCTCACCCTCTAGAGTCCCATTGATCACGAAGGTGAGCCGTTCCGCGAGCGGACCGCTGAATCCGCTCTCGATCCGGTTGAAGCCCACGCCATAGTCAACCCCGAAGGGCTCGTCGGTCTCGAAGCTGAGCGACCCCTGGTAGCCGGTCGGGCTCCCCGTCCTGGTGACGATGGACACGATGCCGGAGGTGGCGTTGCCGAACGCCGCGGATGCCGAGCCGGTCGTGACCGAGGCCTCCTCGAACGCGTTGGTGCCGATCTCGATGCTGGTGCCCAGCGCGCCAAGGTCTGCCCAACCGAACAGGCGATCCCCCATGTAGCCAGCCTGGACTGGCACCCCATCGATGTAGGTGACGTTCTGGGTCTCCCGGCCGCCCCGGATCGACAGCCCGCCACCGGTGTCCTTCCCGCGGCCCGACAGAAGGTTCCCGCTGACCGCGATGACGCCGGGCTGCAGGGCCAGCACATCGCGAATCCGGTCCACCGGCAGGGCGTCGGCGAATTGGCCGTCCACGCGTTGCTTAGTCGTGACCTCATCGCGGGGTACCAGCGGCTGCTCCGCCGCCAGAACGGCGATCTCCTGCAGGTTGACTGGGGCCCGAGCCAGAGTGAAATCCTGAGTGGTCGTCTGGTCGGCGAAGATGCGGAGGCCACTGGCCTGCACCGGATGGAATCCGAGGGAGATCGCTCGCACCTCCCAGCTGCTGGCCGGAATATTGTTGATGAAGTAACGGCCGTGAGCGTCCGTGACCGCGCTGAACGCGGTGCCGACCAGGTACACCTGAGCCGCGGAAAGCGAGGTCCCGGCCTCGTCCTGGACCCGGCCCTGGAGCTTTCCCGTCTCTGCCTGCGCGTGGAGATCGCCGGCCAGTGAGCAGGCGAGCGCTCCGAGCAGTTGCAGTGAGCGCAGGAAACGAGATCTCCGCGGGACCATGATCACGTCTCCGTAACGCCGGTGAGCATGCTTGAACCTATGTACTGCGGCGTGAAGCGACCGTGGAACATCGGCGGCGAGCGGGCATGAGCACTTCAGGGACTCGAGGCCGGCTCACTCTGGCCCGCGAGCCGCACCATTGCCGCGGCTGCCTCATCCACCAGATGGCGCTGCCCTGGCATGGGTGAGTCATAGCGGCGCAGGAACTGCTGGTAGTGCGCTCTCGCCGACTGCGCGTCACCCTGCGCCTCCTCGATGCGGGCGCGCATGAGGTAGGCCAGCAGGGGTAAGGGCGTAGGTCAGGGACAATTGCCATATGTCGGACATTTCAGGATCGGTCGCTCGCGTTCACGCCCTTCATCGGTTGGCGGCTGTCCCGACCGAGAGCCGCTCCAGCGCCGTCTGTGCTTCGTCCACCAAATGCCGCTGGCTGGGTATCGGCGCGTCGTACCGGCGAAGGAAGTACGCGTAGTGTGTTCGCGCTGAGCCTGCGTCGCCCTGGGCTTCCTCAATCCGCGCGCGCAGCAGGTACGCCAGAGCGGTCGTGACATGGCTATAGGAAGCGTCCCAGCCGCCCTGGAGCGATTCGTACCAGACGAGGAGTCGAACGGCCTGGGCGGTGTCGCCGGCCTCGAGCAGCCACGTGGCGGCCGCCAGCCGGTCGGTCGCGATGTTTGGCATGATGCGATAGGCGCACGAAGTGGTGACGATGCACCACTGAGTCGAGGCCAACTCTCGCCCGGCCGTGGCCCGGTCGCCGCTCAGAGCCCGGTCGAACGCTGCCAGCGAGCGGTCGAGCGACCCGCCACTAGGATTACCGCTCCGGCCGGCGTCCTTGCGCGCACGGTGGAGTGCCGGCTTGTCGCCGCGGGTGAACGCCGATAGACCGTCGAGCCAGGCGAGCATCCAGAGTGAGAAGGCCTTCTGGTCCCCGCTCTCGAGCCGCTGAACGCCAGCCCATGCCGCCGGCCGACGGGCCTCGGCCTCCCTGGATCCGACGGCACCGAGCCAACCGCCCAGCACGGCGAGCCCGTAGTCATCCAGAGGTGTGAGCTCCTCATGGTTCGTCGTTCGCGGCACCAGTCGGAGGGCCTCGTGCATCGTCGCGAAGGCGGAGTCCCACTCCCCGCGGGCGGCCCAGGCCCACGCGATTCCCCGAAGCTGCGCCGCCGCTGGCGTTCCCTCCAATCCCAGCTTCAAGATCCGGCGATTCAGTTCGATCTGTGCAGCCGGATACCCCGTCTGCAGGAATGGGCTCCAAGCCGCGACTTCGCTTTCATCCGGATCCCTCTTGAATCGTCCCGCGAGCTCCCGAGCCAGGCTGTCGACCATGGCGCGGCTCGCGGAATCGGTGACACCGCCTGCGTCGGACACTGTTTGCATCACGCGTACAAGCAAGCGGACATGGCTGTGCCACGGATCGGGTGACGTGTCTGGCCGCCATATTTCGCGCAAGCGTGAGAGAACGCGGCCGCTCTCGAGGGGATCCTTGCCGAAGCTGTTCTGCCACATATGCTGCAGCGCCGGCCGCAGCCTCGGGTTGAGGACAATGGCATGATTGAACACACTCTGCGTCTCCCGCCAATCGTGCCCTAGGATGATCCCGGCGTGGAACAGGCGATCACCGAGAACGAACCACCCGGGCCAGTAGTCAGGAAACCGTCGTGTGACCTCCCGATACCGCTGCAGTTGAAGGGGCAGCGAGTCCACGGTCTCCCAGGCCTCGACCAGCAGCCGATCGCGCTCGGGGAGCACGTTACGGTGCCGGTACAGTCCGGCCGATAACTCAGGCTCTACAGGCTGCTCCAACCAATTCTGCGCCAGGGCGTACCGGAAATAGGCGAGCCAAAACGTGGCATCCGCGGCGATCGCGCCCCGAAACGCCAACGCCGCCGCATCCCACTCATTTCGCTCTATCGCGCGCTCGCCCTCGAGGAAGGCGCGAAGGGCGGGCAGCGAGCGTCGTCACCGCATCGAGGCTCGGCGTGGGAGCATCGCCCCGCCGCCAGATTTGGCGCAGCAGCGCCCACACGACGGAGTCGGTCAAAGCACGAAGGCTGTCACGGTCGGCGGTGATCGTGATGCCCTGTGCCAGGGGCGCCTCGGTCTCGGTGTCGCGCAATCCCAGGTCGACCCGCACTTGAGTGCCCTCCCGTACCAGCGTGCCCCGCAGCACGCTCCGGGCGCCCAGGCGCCGCGCCAGCGTCGTAGCCTCGGCACGCGAGAGAGAACCTCGCCCCGCTGTGGCGGCGGACACGCTCAATCGGTCAGCCGTCTCCACGCCGCCGACGCCGTCGAGGCTGGCGCTCACGGTGATGGCGAGATCCCGCGCCAGCCGAATGAGCGCCGTATCAGTCGCCGTAGCGAGGAAAGGCAGCACGGCGATTCTGGCCGCCGACGGTGCCACGACGGGATCGGCGGATCTCCGCCAGTGGACGAGCGCGCCAGCCAAGCCAGCGCCGACGACCAACGCAGCCGCCATCGCACCCACGAGGCGCGTTACGCGAGGGGGCCTCCGGCGCGATGGGGGCGCGGCCTCCGCCACCAGCGCCGCCGCGAACTCGCCGAGCGTGGCGAACCGATCGGCCGGCACCTTGGCTAGCGCCCGCTCGATCGCATACGCCACCGGCTCGACTATCGTCGCGCGTACCGTTCGAAGCGGCGGCACCGGATCCACGGCGTGGCGGGCCAGGATCGCCTGGGCGGTTGACCCGGTGAACGGGGGCGCCCCCGCGAGCATTTCGTACGCCACACAGCCGAGCGCGTAAAGATCGCTGCGGCCGTCCAGACGGCTCCCCGCGGCCGCCTGCTCGGGGCTCATATACGCCGGGGTCCCGAGCGCCAGGCCGGTCTCGGTCAGCCGCTCTCCACCCGCCGCGTCCAGCGCACGCGCGATCCCGAAATCCGCCACCAGCGCATGGGGCGACTTCCCGCCACTCGGGTCCCTCGCCAGCAGGATGTTCTCCGGCTTGATGTCCCGGTGGATGACCCCAGCGCGGTGCGCGTAGTCCAACGCGGCGGCGACCGCTCGGACGATCACCACAGTCTCGTCGACAGGGAGTTGCGGCTCGCGCCGGAGCCGCTGCCGTAAGGTCTCCCCCTCGACGTAAGGCATCGTGTAGAAGAGTCGGCCATCGGCCGCGCCCGAGTCGTATAGCTGAAGGATGTGGGGGTGCGTCAGGCGAGACGCGATGGCGATTTCGCGCTGGAACCGCTCGGGGCCAAGCGCCACCGTCAGCTCCGCGCGCAAGAACTTGAGTGCCACCAGCCGGTGCAGCTTGAGATCCTCGGCCAGGTAGACCGTGGCCATCCCGCCGCGGCCCAGCTCGCACTGGAGGCGGTAGCGGTCAGTAAGCGTGGTCGCGAGGCGATCGACGGTCATTTTGTCGCCAGTGCGGCTACCCAGACGTCGCTCTCGTATTCCGCCACCGTCAGGTAAAGCCGGCCGGGGCCCACGCTGAGCGCTCCGAAGTTCACAAGGGCCGGATCGTCGTCGGCGATCACCAGCCGCGGCTCGCCTCGCGCCGTCGGGATGGCCCAGATCCCTCGCCGACCGTCTTCGTGGACTCCGCTGGTGTACCTCGTCGAGCCGTCTGGTGCGAAGACTCCAAAGGGGGACACTCTCAGGTGGTTCGTGACCGCGACATCGTTGCGCCAGAAAACTCGCCCTTGTGGGGAGGCCTGAGTAAACGTTGATCCCTGTCTGCACAGCTGCACCGCTCTCGTGGGCCGCCCAATTACGGCGCACGCCGAGTCCGCCAACGGCAGGGCCTGGTGCCAGGGTCCGCCAACCCGGTCGCGTGACACGAGCCACAGCTCCCTTCGGCCCGATACAAACGCAATCTGCAGCCCGCTCGGCGACCACCCCGGGAGGCCTCCGCCGCTCGGGCCGCTCGGGAGGCGGACGGGGGTGCCTCCCTCCGCGGGGATCACAAAGACATGCGACGTTACACCGCCGTTGTGGAACGCGATCTCGGTCCCGTCCGGTGACCACTGGGGGTCAAACTCGTCTCCGGGCTCGTGGGTAAGCTGCACGGGATCGCCGCCTCCCAGGGGCATCTTGTAGAGGTTCATGTTGCCCCCGAGGTTGTTGGAGTAAGCGATCCACTTGCCGTCGGGCGACACATTGTGGTCTTCAATGACCTGGTTGCCGTTCGTCAGGCGACGGCCGTCCCCGATGGAGATCGGGCCGGACCGCCCCATGGGGTAGGACCAGATGTTCTGCCGCAGGGAAAGATTCGCGTAGGCGAGCCTCCGGCCGGCGACGGAATACGATATGGCGTGGGGGTCGGAGGCGCCCGAGACGCTCCGTGGCTCCCCGCGGGGTCCCCGAGGACCCACCTCGACGACGCAGAGTCCTCTCGGACCGTCCCGGTTCGAGACGAACAGCAGGTGCCGACTATCGATCCAGGCGGGGCTGACGTTGAGGAACTCGTCGCTGGTCACCTGGACCGGCTCGCCGCCTGCAGCAGCCACGATCCAGATCGCCGCCTGATTGACGTTGCCGCTCCACCGCCAACGCGAATTGCCGGACACGTACGCCAGCAGCCGGGCGTCCGGCGACCAGGCCAGCGAATGCTGATCCGCCGGGTCCACCGTCTGGACCGCTACCAGCGTCGTCTTCCCGTCGGGCACGGAGTAGCTGAAGAGGCTGTCCTTGATCCAGAAGGCCACGCGAGCGCCGTCTGGCGACCAGGAGGCTGTGGACGTCCTCCGTGGCAGCGGAATAGAACGGACCGCGCCCCCCAGCCTCCCGGTCTCCTTCCAAACACAGCCGGGATCATCACTCTCCAGATCCGGAGCGCTAGGACAGGCCCAGAACCGCACGTACTCGCCGTCCGGGCTCCAGCTCGGGAGCCACTGGCTTCCCAACGACGTATCCGCCAGGCGGAACTCGCCGCCCGTCAAGTTGACGGTGCTCCGGATGACCAGCCGCGGGTCGCCAATCGGGCCCGCGACGAACGCCACCTCTTTTCCGTCCGGCGAGAGCGCGGGCTCGAACTCGACACCCGGCTCGCTGGTCACGTGGCGGATATCCGACGGCGTGATGCTCATCGTCTGGCGCTGCAGCACCTGCCTCGCGATCACCCCGATCACGAGCACCACCGCGGCGCTCCCGAGCACTGCCAGCGCGCGGCGGCGGCGTCCCTGGACCGCCGTGATCGGGCTCGTGCCTGTCGGCATCATCCCATCGCTCAGCGCCGCAGCGAACTCGGCGCCGATCGAAAAGCGGTCAGCCGGCACCTTGGCCAGGGCCTTGAACACAGCGACCTCGAGCCCAGAGGGCACCGCGTCCCGCACGGTCCGGATCCCGGCCGGCCGCTCGGTTATGAGCTTCGCGACGATCGCCTGAGGCGTGCGGCCCTGGAAGGGAGGCTCCCCGGTGAGCATCTCGTAGACCACCGCGCCCAGCGAGAAGAGGTCGCTCCGCCCTGTGAGGTCACGCTCGCCCGTGGCCTGCTCGGGGCTCATATACTGCGGGGTACCGACGGAGAGGCCGGTCCCGGTCAGCCGCTCGCCACCCGCTTCACGTACCGCCAGCGCGATGCCGAAGTCGGCCAGCATCGCCTCGCCCTCGTGCAACAGGATGTTTTCCGGCTTGATGTCCCGGTGGATCACCCCGTGGCGGTGGGCGTAGTCGAGCGCGCTCGCCACCTGGCGGGCGATGCGCACCGCGTCGTCGATGGGGAGCTGCTTCTCCGTGTCCAGCCGCTGCCGCAGGGATTCGCCGCGGATATAGGGGAGGACATAGTACAGGACGGAGCGAGGCGCCTGCCCCGAGTGCTGCTCGGGGTCGTCATGCTCCGCCAGCACCTCACCGGAGTCGATCAGCGCCAGGATGTGGGGATGGTCCAGCTTGGCGGTCAGCCGAATCTCGGCCAGGAACCGCTCCCGGCCGAGCAACGCGGCGAGCTCGGGCCGGAGCACCTTGATCGCCACCTCGCGGTCGTGCTTGAGGTCCTGCGCGAGGTAAACCGTCGCCATGCCGCCCTGGCCCAGCTCCCGTTCGAGGCGGTAGCGATCGGCGAAGGCGGTCGAAAGCCGCTCGAGATCTGTCATGCGAGCCGCCAAGTCCGACGGACCATGGCCATGCCCTCGCGGCCGAGCTCGTGCTCGATCGCGTGGTGCCCTTGGAAGGCGTCGCTCACCCGGGCGAGCTGAGCCGCCATGCGGGCCGACCTGCCATGCGGGCCGATCTGAGGAGGGATCCCTAAACCTAACGGTCCCGCTCGCCCCGCGCCAAGGCGAGCGCCGTCGGTCTGGCCTATTCGGATCCGCCTCGCTCTGCCTCCTTCTTGCTCAGTGCACGGCAGCCGGGTCATTGCGGACTGAGAGGCGCGCCAGCAGGATGTTTTCCGGCTTGATGTCCCGATGCACTACCCCAGCCAAGTGCGCATAGTCGAGCGCCCCAGCCACCGCGCTGACAATCGCGATCGCCTCGTCCAGCGGCAGCTGCGGCTCCCGCTCCAGCCAGCGGCGCAGTGACTGACCCTCGATGTATGGCATGGAGTAGTACAGCCGGCCATCGGCGTCGCCGGAGTCGAGCAGCGGCAGGATGTGCGCGTGGGTGAGACGGGAGGCGATCGCGATCTCCCGGAGGAAGCGTTCTTTCCCCAGGACCGCCGCGAGATCGGGGCGGAGCACCTTGAGTGCGACGCGACGCTGGAGCTTGAGGTCCTCAGCCAGGTAGACCGTCGCCATCCCGCCCCGACCCAGCTCGCGCTCCAGCGCGTAGCGCCCCTGCAATGCAGTAGTGACCTGGGCCAGCCGTTCCGGCGAGCTAGAGGACTGTCTGGGTCAGCGCTTGCTCGCGCTCAGAAAGAGGTCCGTGGTCGGCTACCGCCCCACCCCATGGCACTTCTTGTACTTCTTCCCCGACCCGCAGGGACACGGATCGTTTCGCCCGACCTCTGGCTCCGCGGCCGTGGCGCGGCCCACGGGACCGAGCGAGCTGCTGACCGCCGGGGCCATACTTCGCGATGGG